>JAGREB010000116.1 GCA_020446775.1 Paracoccaceae bacterium | reverse complement strand
CCGTGGTAATCGCGCTGGTGGTGAAACTTCTGGCCATTGCCGCGTTCTTCCAGTTGGCCGACGGTGCGCAAGTCACCGCCGCCGGCGCCTTGCGCGGCTATAAAGACACGCGCGTACCGATGGTATTGGCGAGCATCGGCTATTGGGTGGTCGGCTTCCCGGTGTCGTGGACGCTGTGTTACCCGCTCGGGCTGGGCGCACCCGGCGTGTGGTGGGGCCTGGCGATCGGGCTGTTCGCCGCCGGCGCGCTACTATGCTGGCGGTTTGCGAGGGTCAGTTGGCGCGCGCTGCACGCAACTGCGACAACGCCGTCCGTCACCACTGCGTGAGGCCGTTCATAACGTCCGTGTGCACCCTCCCCTTCGCAGGGCGGGCGGGCTATGCTGACTGGGTCATTTGCCGCGTTCACACACCTTCCCGGAGGGACCACCCCATGACGAAAATGAAAAACCTGTTCACCGCCGCGCTGCTGGCCAGCGCGCTGGCCTTACCTGCCCTCACGTCCACATCGTTTGCCGCGCTGAAGCCGCCGTCCATGGCGCCTGAATTCGCCGCGCCCGCATCGCTGGCCGGCAAGGAATTCAAGTTCGACCTCGCCGACGCACTGAAAAAAGGCCCGGTGGTGGTTTACTTCTATCCCTCGGCCTACACCCAAGGCTGCAACATCGAGGCGCATACCTTCGCCGAGAACGCCGACGCCTTCGCCGCGGTGAACACCACCATCATCGGCGTGTCGCACGACAGCATCGCGCGGCTGAATGACTACTCGGCCGACCCCGACTATTGCGCCGGTAAGTTCCCGGTGGCCTCGGACCCCGACGGCGCCATCGCGAAATCCTATGACCTTTCGGTGCGCGCCGGCCGCGAAGGCATGAAGGACAGCCGTGGAAACGAAATCGACCACGCCTTCACCGAGCGCACGACATTCGTGATCAAACCGGGCGGCGAGATCGTCGCGACCCTGTCCTCGGCCGAGGACAAAGTGACGCCGGTCGAGCACGTTGAAAAGTCGCTCGCGATCGTCAAGGAGATGAGCGCGAAGTAAGCACGCTTCCGTTCGCCCAAACAAAAAGCCCCGCGTTTCGACGCGGGGCTTTTTTCGTCGCGGTAATATTTCCTATCGGCGGCGGCGCATCGCGCCGGCCCCCAACAATCCAAGTCCCAACAGCGCCAACGCGCCCGGTACAGGAACCGAATCGCCCAACGCGGAGAACGCTTCGAAATTGTCGGCACCGAAAAATGTACGATTGTCGGTGAAGTCCCGAACTTCGATCGACGTGAAAAACTCACCGCCGGTATACAGGATCCCGAAGAAGCCGGAAGACGATCCGAGGATGGTCGGTCCTGTTATATTGTCCCCCAATGAGGTGATAAGCGTGAGCGGGTTGGCATCATTCGACGGCGTATTGGACGGGCCCCGATAGTCGAACCCGAGGGCGACAAGCGGCACGTGGGTAATCAGCGTGTCGCCGCCGGACGGACTATAGGACACTAGGCTGACATACGCCGAACCATTCACGGTCTGCGAGCCTGCAAGGTTCGATGCCGTGCGGACACTCCAGGACGTGTCAGAACCGTAGTTATTACTGACCGTCGCGAAATGCAGAAACCCGGCATCGATGCCCGTGGGGTTGCCGTAAATCGTCGTGCCCGTGAAGGAATTGAAATTCTCCGCCAGATCGCCAACGCCGCCGCCGGCCGCGGCCCGCCACGCCGCGCGGTCCGTAAAAGTGATATATCCCGCGTGTGCGATTTGACCGGATAAAACGGCGATTCCGGCCACCAGCCCAAGAACTCTCGCAAAATTCGTCACATCGAACCTCTTGTACATAATTGGGAGATCGATAGCGGTTAGGCCGTTGCAAAAACCGTGCCAAATTTTGCAGGCCTTTTTATTCCAATGGGATAGGGGGTGATTCGAAACGCCTTCCGGCCGGATATGTAAAGAATCCTGACACTGCGGCGATGTTCCGCAGCCACGACCATCATGAATTATTATATATTTTTCAATCAGTTACTGGGAAGCTGGCGATGTGCAAGGAATCTGTAAAGAATCCTGACGCCCGTGCCTGCGGGCCTCGCTCTCATGCCACCGCGCCCTATTCGTCGTCATGTGCCAAGGGCATGAGCGCGAAGCAAGCGCGCTTCCGTTCACCCAAACAAAAAGCCCCGTGTCGAAACGCGGGGCTTTTTTCGTCGCGGTAGTATTTCCTATCGGCGGCGGCGCATCGCGCCGGCCCCCAGCAATCCAAGTCCCAATAGCGCCAACGCGCCCGGTACAGGAACCGAATCGCCGATTTGATAACGGAGGTTGGGATGCAACGAGTTGCTTGGGCTTCCGGCATTGTATCCATGGAATCCTTCGACCAGCGTGAACGGACCGAAGACCATGGGCAAGCCGCTGTCGTAGTAATAGTCGATCGAACCCCAACTGGAGTTGGCGGCCGACGGGCGCCAGTTCACGACATATGCGCTGCCGGCATTAAAGGTGAACGCGATATTGATATCGTTCCACCCCAAACCCGTGCCACCGGTCAATGCGGAGGCCGTCGCCAGAACGCTGCCGGCCGTGTGGCCGTCCGTGCTCGAATAGATCACGACATCGAATGATTGCGAGACGAGGTCGCCGTAAATGCCGACGCTGGAGATACTGAAGGTGCTTTGGACCGTAATGCCCTGTGCCCGGCCTTGGCCGGTGCCGCTCGAATTCCCGTAATAAACGCCGGAGTTCGCGACCACATAACCGGCCGAGGCCGGACCCGCGAACATTAAGGCGCCCGCGATCAACGATGAGAACAGCGACAACAACTTCATGTCCGTCTCCTTTCGGAAAAACAGCAGACCTGGGCCATATCCTGCAATTCGCGTGCCAATTTTGAGAAAAGGCCATATTTCAAAGGCTTGTCGCGTGGGCGGCTTTGGGCGTGTCACCAGGGTGTAAAGAATCCTGACACCATGGATGTATTCAGCGCTATGCGGCGCGGAAATTTCACGATTAATTTCAATCCGGTAGGGTGTGCTCGGTGGCACACACGCAAAACCGTAAAGAATCCTGACGATTACACCCGCCCGCGTCGCCGCTCGGACCTTAAGCTTCCACGTCCTCTTCGTCGTCGTGCGCTTTACCGGCACGGTCGATGGCCAGCAACAACAGCCGGTTGATCAGCTTGCGGTACGACAATCCGGTGTGCAACGCGGCCTCGGCGAATTCCTCGCCGCGCGCGATTTCGGGATTGGGATTGGCTTCGAGAAAGTAAGGCACGCCCTCATCCGTCAGCCGAAAATCGATGCGCGCGTAGCCGTCGAGTTGCAGCGTGCGATAGATGCGTTTGGCCATACGCTGAATGCGCGTCGCCAGTTCCGGCGGCATGTTCTTGGCGGGGCCTTGCATGATGCCGCGGCGTTCCTGGTATTCGGGATCGTGTTTCACTTTTTCCGTCGCGATGTGTAGCGCGCCTTTCGGCATCTTGCCGAACTCGAGCTCCCACACCGGCAGCACCTTGAGACGGTCGTTGCCGAGAATCCCAACGTAAATCTCCCGCCCCTCGATGAACTGCTCGACCAGCGCAGGAGTATGAATCCACTCGTGGACGAACTTGATACGTTCATCGAGTTTCTCGTCGTTGTCGACCACCGACGCCTGGGCGATGCCGAGCGACGCATCTTCCGACAGGCTTTTCACGATCAGCGGGAATTTGAGTTTCGCGCTGCGCCTGATCTTGCGGCCGACCGGCACCACCTGGAACGCCGGCACCGGAATGCGGTGATAGGCGAGCAGCTTTTTCGACAGGTCTTTGCCGCGTGCCAGGATCAGGCCGCGCGGGTTGCAGCCGGTGTAGGGAATGCGGAGCAATTCCAGATAGCTGACGACGTTTTGGTCGTACATCGTCTTGCCGTGGAATTTTTCCAAGAGATTGAAAACGACGTCGGGACGCCAGCTTTCGATCTCATCGCGGATCGGCTTCAATTCCGATTGCACGCCCAGCGGTTTGACGACATGCCCGTTGCGCTTGAGCGTGCTGACAACGTCGTATTCGGTTTTCCAGGTAAAACGATCTTCGGGGCTGTGGCCCTTGAGCACGGGCGGCGGCATCAATTCGGGATCGAGCAGCACCAGGACACGCAGGTGCTTCATGAGCCGTTCCTCGCTGACGCATGAATTGTCACAGCGCGATCCATTCCCGCCGCGACGGACTGTACAGCGAGTGCACCGTCTTGGCCGTGAGCAGCACGGTGAAATCCGTCAGCAACTGACGCTGCGACCCGCGCGCGCGCAACTTGAGTTCGCGGCACCGCCCGATCATGTCGTCCAGCACCGCGTCGAGAGTAAGCTGATATTCACCGGTCCATTGCGCCACCGTGCGGCGCAGATGGGCGCGATGGCGGCGGATGAACCGCGACGCCGGCGGCGAGCGGCGGTGGCGCGGATTATCGGAAAAAATCCGCGTCAGATCGCGGTCGTAGGTTTTGGGATGCTCGGCGGTATAGAGCGTGGTTTTCGCCTCGTAGTGTTCGGCCAGCGTCTTGGTCAAGCGGCTGATCGGATCGACCTTGAGCCGTTTGGTCATCGACGGGCGCGCGCGCGCCACTTCTTTCATCAGCTCGTTGACGTATTCGAGCTTCTTGAGCGCCGGCCACTTGGCGTAGCGCCGGCGCCACTGCGAGCGCGGCGTCAGCCAGACGGCGAAGGTCTCGGCGAAGTCTTCGGCCGGGTGGCTTTGCGCGTACCAGAGCCGCAAGTGCTGAACGAACTTCCGGCTGGCCGGATTGGGTTTGTAATAACGCGGATAGCGCTTGGACGCCGCGCCGAACAGCTGTTGCCAGCGGCGGCGGCGATGAAGTTGAAACGCGTTTTGGATCACGTGGCCCATCTCGTGACGCAGGATGCGCATACAGCTCGCGTAGGTGCCGCCCTCGACGTCGATGATCTTCTTGCGCTCGAGCTGCATCAGGCGCGGATGGACCAAATAGAACGGCACCGCGATTCCCGGCGTATTGTCGGGACTGAACCACTCGTCCGACACCCAGACATGCGGTTTGAACTTGATGCCGCGCTCTTCGAGTTCCTCGAACAAGGCCTTGAGACATTGCTCGACCCAAGTGCCCTCGACCTTGACGTGCAGGCTGCACATTTTGACGTTGAGCAGGTCCTTGTCGGGCAATTTTGCCCAGGGATAGCGCTTGGACATGGCGTGGCGGAACAATCAACCGGTCGGTTCGAACGCGATGAGATATCGTGTCACAGGGCCGCCGTGCCATCAAGGCGACGCGGTTGCACGTATCACCACGGCAGGACTTGGCCGTCCCATTGATGGAATTTGTCGATATCGGCCACGCCCAATCGATCGATCAGGTCGATCATCGCGCCGATCGCCGAGCGCGGCGCCAGCACGCCGAGCTCGATCTGGCGGCGATAGCGTTCCGGTACACCGCTCAAATCTTTGCGGCTCATGTAGTCTTGGGTATCGACCGTGCCGGGCGCGATCACCAACACGGCCACGCCCCGGTCTTTGGCGTATTCGCCGAAGGTGCGCATCAGCATGTTGAGGGCGGCTTTGCTGGCGCGGTAACCGGGCGCCATGGCGCTGTTGACGCGGCCGATCGAACCGCCGACCGCGCTCATCGCCACGATCTTCTTCTGCTTACCGGCGGCAACGCTGTCGAGGAATGCTTCGGCAACGTAAAGCTGCGCGGTGACGTTGGTCTTCAAGATCGTGTCGAGCCACGCGTAGTCGATCTTGCCGAACCGGTTGGGTCCAAAACGAAACGTGTTGATCGCGCCATTGAGGTTGAGCACGTCGATGGGCGTTTGCTTGTACTTCGCGGCGAGCGCATCGACTTCGGCATAATCGGTGATGTCCAACTCTTCGATGGCAATGTTTGGAAACCGCTTGGCGAGCGCCTGCAAATCGGCCGCCTTGCTTGGATCGCGCGCGGTCGCGATGACGGTCCAGCCGCGTGCGGCGTAATCCTCGGCGAAGGCAAGGCCGTGGCCTTGACTCGCGCCGGTGATGAGAACCGCGTCTGCATGCGCCGGAAGGCTTCCACCGAATACCAAGCCGATGGCCGCGAGCACGATGCCCATGGATGTGAGTGTGCGGACGAGCGCCATGATATCCCTCCCCCTCCGGCCCAAGTCATGAAGCGCGAAGCGGTCAAGTATGCATCGGATCGGCCGTCCGCGGATACTCTTGTACGTGTTTCCGGCATCGATTCCGGTAATGACGGAATCGTGTTTATTCCCGAGTAGCCGACGCTGCGAGGCCCTGATATATGGCCTGATCTATGAACAGCGGCACGCCACTGGACACTGCGACCGGTCAAAATCAGCGTACGGTTTCGGTATTGTCGTCATGATCGGGAAATCGCATTGATTTGGCCACTGATGGATCGTACCGCCGCTGCGTTGGCACTTGTTGCGACGGCCGCGTTCGCCGCTTCAACCGCATCGCTTGCCCGGCAACCGGACGATGCGATTGTCTTGCCGGTCGAGACCACCGGCGATAACGCCGCGGCACGCGCCAAAGATGCCTTCGGCGAACGCGTCGGGCAGGAACAAGTCGGCCTCTACAACGAAAGCCAAGTGCGCGGGTTCAATCTTGCCACAACCGCGTCTTATCGGCTCGAAGGACGGTACTTCTTGCGCGAGTACAGTCTCCCCGACGTCATTCTCGACGGCGTTTCGGTCAAGGTCGGAGTCAATGTCGCACGGCAGAATTACCCTTCGCCGTCGGGCGTAGTCGATTACCGCTTGCGCAAGACCCAACCCGGCTTGCGCACGCTGAGTGTTCATACCGGGATCAAGGAAAATATGAGCGTGTTTGCCGAGGCGACAGGCTCATACGGCACCGACGACGGGCGTTTCGGGATTGCCGGCGGCGCCACCGTCACGCCGCGTTCGCGGTTTTCGAACTTGACCGGCGGCTATCTGCTCAACGCCGGCGCCGTGCCGCAGTGGCAGCCCAACGATTCAGTGCGAATTCGCGCCATCTTGTCCGGCGAGTATTCCACCTACGACGGCGATTATGTTTACGTGCGCACCGGCCAGGCCCTGCCGCCCAAACCGCCGCGCGAGAAATTCGCGGTGCCGTGGGCCGAGGTCAAGCGGCGCAGTATCAACACCGGCCTATTGATCGATGCCGATCCGGCGCCGGATTGGACCCTGACCGCGACCGCGTTTTACGCCGACACCAAACGTTCGCCGGTCGACTTCACAAGCGCGGCGCTGACGAACGCGCGTACAGCGCAGATTACGTGGATCCATACGGATGTGTTGCATGGGCGTACCGCGACAGGCGAGCTCGCCACCGAACGCCGTTTCACCACGGGAACGGCCGACCACGCGTTGATCGCCGCCGTGCGCGGCCGGCATTCGCGCCAGCTCAACATCAGCCGCGCCCCGGTGTTCGTCGGCACAGTCGACGTCGACGATCCGGTCTTTCCGCTGCAGCCTGCGTTGCCGCCGGCTTTGGGCGAGCTTCATTCCGACGTCGACCAGGGTATTTTCAGCCTCGGCTATCGCGGCGATTACTTCGGCCGGCTGGAGTTCAAGGTCGGTCTGCACCGGTCGGTCTATACGAAGAAGGTATCGCCGCCGGGTGGAGCCAAGACGTCGCGCACCACGCGCAAGTGGCTCTACGACGCGTCGCTGGTGCTCGCCGCCACCGGTAAGACGACGTTGTTCGCGAACGCCGTGCGGCCCGTGCCATCTGCGTTGCCCGTCAGCGGGTCGAAGATGATGTTCGAGTAGGCGCTGAAGTCGCCCGCCCGCTGATCGACCGTCGGAACCTCGTCGCCCGTGCGCACGCCGGCGACGCGCTGCGTCGTCTTGTCGTAACCAAGGAAGTAGAACACCTTGTTCTTCGCGATCGGGCCGCCGATGGTGCCGCCGAAGTTGTTGTAGTTCGAAACCGGCTTGGTCGGCGAGAAGAAGTTGCGCGCGCGCAAGTGTTGGTTGTCGTGGAACCAGAAGGCCGAGCCGTGCAGCTCGTTGGTGCCCGATTTGGTCACAACGGTCGTCGAAGCGCCGCCGGTGAGGCCCTGCTCGGCGTCGCCCGAGCCGGTGGTGATTTGCACCGTCTCGACCGTGTCGGCGGGAGCGACGTAGCCGGCGTGGTGCGGCAGCCAAACGTTGATGGAAGCCGCGCCGTCGATACGCGTCACGTTGTTGTTGCGGTTGGTGCCGTTGATGTTCGTGGTCAGTGAGCGGCTAGGCGTGTCCAGAATCGAGTTCTGGAAAGCAGCCGGCGTCGCGCCGGGGACCAAGTTCACCAAGCTCTGGTAGTTGCGGAAACCGGGAAGGGGCAGCGCCTTGACGACGTTGCTGCTGATCTCCGACGAGGTGTCAGCCTTCTCGGTTTGCAGCGTGGCGGCGCTGGCCTCCACCGTCACGACCTCGGTGACTTGACCGAGCTCGAGGGTGACGTCGAGGCGGGTGACGGAGTTCACCGACACGGTCACGCCCTGCTGCGAGAGCGAGCGAAAACCATCGGCCGTCACCTTGACGTCGTAAGGGCCCGCAGGGGCGTTGACGAACGAGTAGCGGCCTTCGGCGTCCGACGTCCCCTTGAGGACGCGGCCGGTGAGAGTTTGGGTCGCCTCCAACTCGGCGCCCGGAATGCTGGCGCCGGAGGGATCCGACACCACGCCCGTGAGTGAACCGTAGAGGACCTGCGCCATCGCCGACTGGGGCGCAAACGCTCCGGTCAGCAATACCGCGACCAGCAACGCAAGGCTGATCTTGGGAAGTCTAGATACCATGTTTCCAAAGACTCCTGTTCGAGCTCCAACTTTTCCTGAACCAGGCCCGCCGCGAGGTTGCGGTCAGGCGCATCAGAAAGCCGCTTGTGGGCTTTCTCGGAGGCCGAATCGCCGGCCTCGTATCGATCACAGCCCGCCGCTTAGGATGCGGCGACGCCGGTCGATTACCCCCTGGGCCTTGGCAAATCGTGAACGGATACGCCGGGCCATGGCTCGTTGTATCTTTGATCATCGCCAGGGAATTTGAATCAGGATATGGCGCTTGACAGGGACGAAAGGAAACGAATCCCAACTAATACGAAAACGGAAACGGGCCCCCGTTTAGGGGGCCCGCGAGGTCTAAAGGATGGATCGGGAAGCTAGAACTGGAAGCGCAGTCCGAGACGGAACTGGCGATCCTGATTGATGCTGCCCGAGGTGCCGGTGACGGTCATGAAGTCGCCGTTGGCCACGTTGCTGCTCGGCGTGCCGAACTGCGGCGTGTTGGTGAAGTTGTAGGACTCGACGCGGAGTTGCGCGTTGACCTTTTCCGTCAGCGGAATGTCCTTCGCCAAGCTCAGGTCCAGGCTGCGGATCCCCGGAGTGTCGAGGACGTTGCGGCCGGAAGTCCCGAAGCGAACGCCGGTAGGCGCCGCGAAGGCATTGGTGTTGTACCACGTGCCAGTGCTGCCGACGTCGCCGATCTTGTTGACTTCGCCAACCTGGTCAGCCGTCTGTAGCTCGCCGGGGGTGTTGAGGTCGGCGCCAGGTGCGCCCACGGTGAACGGCGTGCCGCTCAGGAAGGCCGCGATGCCGCTGATCTGCCAGCCGCCCAGGATGGCCTTGCCGGCGCCTGTCATGTTCTTGCCCATGGGCAGTTCGTAAACGAAGCCCATCTGGAACATCTGGCGACGGTCGTAGCCGGCGCGCGCGCGGTTGCGGTTGAACACCGAGTCGGAGTTCCAGCTGACGCTGGCCCAGCCGTC
>JAGREB010000115.1 GCA_020446775.1 Paracoccaceae bacterium | reverse complement strand
AGCCTCCGCGTATTCCTGACATGGCAGCGAAAACGGGGGGAAAATGACTAAACCGTGGTCTCAATATCAGCAGGTAGTCGTGGAAACCTATGAAGCTATAAAACCCGGCAACAGCTCTCGTATCCATGTTCGCCCTATCTCAGGCGAAATTTACCCAACAACAATGGACGTGGAGTGCTCTCGAAAAATGAGGGAGCAGTACCCAGTTGGAACACGCATCCGAATCTATGCGAAGGAAACAAATCGCGAGGGCGGAAAACCTTTCCTCTACACCCGCTATGACTGGCCCTATGAAATAGTGGAGCCATAACGGTTTCCGGCCACGTCTTCCCCTACTATTTGACGGCTAGTTTAAGGTCGTCATGCTCAAAAGCCGACGCCATACGGTCAATTTCGCGCCGAGTGAGACCATGTTGCGCCGCCTCCTCCCGCCAACCAAGAACAGCGCGCCCCACCTCGCGGGCAATGTCCTTCGCCTGTTGAGCAGATAGACCAAATTGCGGCGCAACGCCGAGGGCTAGTTCAAGCGATGCCGTTGCATCTTCCTCGTCAATGGCCGTCGAGAGAACGCGCGGCTTTACGTCAACAGGTGTCGGATTCAGGTCGTAGGCGGGAGAAAGACGCCAACCTTGCGCGCCTGTATAAAGCAGGCCGTGATTTCTAAGATGATCGTCCGTGTTTGAGATAAGCACATTGAAAACGATGCGCCGCCAGAGCTGGCTCATGTCCTGGGGCGTTGCTGCGCCCCACTGCCTAAGCGTGTCGGCGATTTCAAGATAGCTACGGGTTTCATTGTCTTTTGCACCAAGCAAACTCATTGCCGACAGAAACGGAATCCGCTCGGCCCCTTGCCGGTCAAAGCGTTCCACCAACAGCACCGGCCTGCCCGCAACATTTTCCACCCACCAACGCGGCACTGGAATATCGGCTTTAGCAGCCAGTCCCAAAGCCGTTGCTTCCCATAGCACCGCATTGGTTTCATCGTTCTTATGCGGAAACTTCGCGATAGCGAGGCGGCCATGATTGTCGCGCACGGACGCCTTCGGGCGCGCGCCGCCCAATGACGAGCCTGGCGCCAGCAACATCAGCAAATCTTCTTCGGTATCTTCCTCGTCAATGACGCGCTCGGTAATTGCCAGCAACTCTGCAAGGCGCACGAGCGGCGGAATGGGTTGCGCTGTATGGTCGGCTAGAAATGGGCCGCCAGCCTCTTCGGCAAAGCGAAGCGCCCCCTGACGCGCCTCGTCATTGACCATCAGGAGATAATCCATTTCGGAAAGTGTCCGTGGCACCGTATTTGCCTTTTGCGCCCGGCGGCGCTCTGCGCGGCGCATCAGCGCACGGCCCCACCTGTCCGGTGCAGAATCACCAATGGTGCCGAACAAGGCTTTATCGGCGTGCGTATGAAACGGCCCCGGCGCGAGCGTCAGCGCAGGCTCAAGGGCAAAGTGTTCGGGGTTATCCAGCCAGGACTGATCATATTCAAACGTCGCGCCCTCGCGTCCCTTCCGTATGCGCGACCAAAGCCGTCCAACCAAATGAGGTTGTCCGCCTAAGTCCACATACACGAGCACCGTGCGATCCATGATCAAGCGCTTTCCGTTTTCCGACGCCTGCCGGGTTGGCGGATACGCTTCGGCAGATGCTCTTCTTCCAACTGCAATCCGACGCGATCATGAGAAACATCGGCAAGGTCAGCTAATCGCTCGCCAAGACCGAGGACAAAGAGGACAGTCGCATAAATACCGAGGGATACGGTGGGGTCGCCTTTCTCCACCTTCACCAGTGTGGTGCGGCTGATGAGCGCACGCTGCGCCATGACTGTTGTTGAGATACGGCGGCGCAACCGGGCGTCCCGCAGGTCGCCGCCCAGTTTTCTGAGGTTTTTCCGCACGCCAACTGGCAGTGTTTTGAGTACATTCTCCATAAATAGCGTCCTTTATGGTGAACACTAAGTCATATAGCGTTCACTATAATGAACATTATAGGTGTGAAATCCCTTAAATTCAAGGCCCATGGAGACGGCCTTTCCTGATCCTGCAAAAGGCCCGCTGCGTAGCCGAGACCGGCATCACGGCCTGGCATACTTCCAAACCAGTGGCGCGCGTGGACGAAGGCAACCGCTCAGATGAATGACTGCGCCCCTAGAAGACGCATCGGTCATTGGCAAGTTGGCCCCGTTTGACCTGTATTGGCGGAGATTGAGAGCAAGTGTCCCCAAATTGTCCCCAAAACGGCATTTCAGCGGGTTCGCCGTTCCGGCCACCTTAAAAAACTGTTGATTTTATTGAGAAATTTGGTGGGCGCACCAGGACTCGAACCTGGGACCCGCTGATTAAGAGTCAGCTGCTCTACCAACTGAGCTATGCGCCCGCACGGCGGAAAGCCGCGGAAGGGCCGGGTTATAGAGGCATCGGGCGGTGGTGGCAAGGGGACCGGCCGCCTGTGGACAACTCGCAAGAAAGCGTTGTTTTCCGGGCTGTTCCGGGCCTGCTCGAATCCGCGGAAACACCGTGCGGCGCGGCAAATTTGCGGCCCGCCGTGCGAGGCATGAAAGGTTTCCGTTGAGTCGCGTAAGTCGTGCGCCGGCATGCGGCGCGCGATGAGCTGTGGGCGCGATCAGAGATCGCCGAAGCCGCCGCGCACACCCATCTGCACGTCGCGGTGCACCCAGATGTTCATCAACAGGCCGGCCGACATCATCAGCGTGAACAACGCCGTGCCGCCGTAGGACACCAGCGGTAGCGGTACGCCGACCACCGGAATCAATCCCATCACCATCGCCATGTTGATGAAGAAGTAGAGGAAGAAGGTGGTCGAGATCCCGAGCGCCACCAAGCGTCCGTATTGATGGCGGCAGCGGTAGGCGATCGCGTAGCCGTAGATCATGACGATGACATACAACCCGATCAGGCCGAGCGCACCCACCAGGCCCATCTCCTCGGCCAGCATGGTGAAGATAAAGTCGGTTTGGCGTTCGGGCAGAAAATTGAGGTGGCTTTGCGTGCCTTCGAGGAAGCCCTTGCCGAACAGTCCGCCGGACCCGAGCGCAATTTTCGACTGCATGATGTGATAGCCCGACCCGAGCGGATCGCGTTCGGGATCGAGAAAAGTCAGGATACGGTTCTTCTGATAATCCTGCAGGAACGACCAGCCGATCGGCAGCGCGGCCAGCGCGCCGGTGCCGACGATGGCGAATTTCCACAATCTAACGCCGGCCAAAAACAGCATCGTGCCGGCACCCATGGTGATCACCGTCGCGGTGCCGAGGTCGGGCTGGATCACAATCAAGCCGACCGGCAACGCGATCATGCCGAGCGGGACCAACAGCACCATCGGGTGACCGATATCGTCGAGCCCGACGCCTTGGAAATAGCGCGCCAGCGCCAGCACGATCGCCGGTTTCATCAATTCCGACGGCTGCAAATTGACGAAGCCCAAGTCGATCCAGCGTTGCGCGCCGCCGCCGATGACGCCTTTGACCTCGACCACAATCAGGAGGACCAGCACGACGCCATAAAACAGGTAGGAATATCGCATCAGCAAGCGGACATCGATCAGGGCGATCCCAAGCAACAGAACCAACCCGATGCCGAAGCGGATCATTTGCGGCATCGCCCACGGGTCCATCTTGCCGTTGGCCGCCGAATACAGCATCGCGCAGCCAGCCGCGGCGATGCAGCACAGCCAGAATACGAACGACCAGCTGACTTGCAGCAGTTTCTCGCCGGAGGTCATGTCGCCGCGGCGCAGGCGCGCCGAGAGAAAACCGATGTCGCTCATGGCGTGTCATCCGACTTGGGCGGAACCACGGCGGCGATCTGATCGGCCGGGACCCGCGGCTGGCGCGACGGATCGAGCCGCAGCACCTCTTCGAGGATATCGCGCGCGATCGGCGCGGCAATCTTGCCGCCACCGCCGAGCGCATGTTCGACCACCACGGCCACGGCATAGCGTGGATCGTGCGACGGCGCGAAAGCGACGAACAACGCGTTGTCGCGCAGGTTCCAGGGCAATTCTTCCGGCTCACGCGGGCCGGCATCGCGTTCGGCGGCGCTGATCCGGCGCACGGCGGCGGTTCCGGTCTTGCCGCTCATGGTCCAATCCTTGCGCTCGGGATCGCCCCTGAAGCGCAACTTCGATGCCGCTGCCGTAGTCGCACCCGGCGGGCCGTTGACGACGTTGAACAATCCGGCGCGCACGACGTCGAGGTGTGCGGCATTGATGCCAAGCGGTTCGAAATCGCTGTCTGGCTGCGGCGGCATGTCATCCGTCGCCGCATTAGCGGCGGCAACCAATCCCGCGCCCGGCTCGGAACGGACCAAACGCGGCTTCACCGCCAATTGGCCGTTGGCAACGCGCGAGACCATCACCGCCAACTGCAGCGGCGTGGCCAATACGTCGCCTTGGCCGATGCCGACGTTGAGATTGTCGCCGGGAACCCATGGCTCGCCGCGCGCGGCCTGTTTCCAGGCTTCGGTCGGAATGAGACCGGATTGTTCGCCGGGCAGCCCGATGCCGGTGACTTCGCCCAGGCCCAAGCGGTGCGCCATGGCGGCGATCTTGTCGACGCCGAGACGGCGCGCGACTTCGTAGAAATAGGTGTCGCACGACACGCCGATAGCATTGACCATGTCGACACTGCCATGCGCCTTGTGACAGCGCTTCACGTAATTCCCGAGGCGGTACATGCCATTGCAGTAGACGGTCTGCTCCGGGGCGATGACGCCGTGTTCAAGCGCGGCCAGCGCGACCACCATCTTGAAGGTCGAGCCGGGAGAATATTGGCCCGCGATCGCCTTGTTCGAGAGCGGCTTATGGTCGTTGGTCGATAGGTCTTTCCATTCTTCGTTGGTCAGGCCGCGGCTGAAGGCGTTGGCGTCGAAACTGGGATTGGAGACCAAAGCCAGCAGATCGCCGGTGCGGATATCCATCACCGCAATCGACGCGCTTTCGGCGCCAAGGGACTCGGCGGCGAAATGCTGGATACGGCTGTCGATGGTCAGGCGGACGTCAGCGCCGGGCTCGCCTTCCTTGCGCTCGAGTTCGCGGATGATACGGCCGTATGCATTCACTTCGACTTGGCTTGTGCCGCCGCGCCCGCGCAATGCCATATCGTAAACACGTTCAATGCCGGCCTTGCCGATCCTGAATCCCGGCAACTGCAACAATGGATCGCCGGTCAGGTCGGCCTCATCGACGGCCGCGACATAGCCGAGCACATGCGCCGCGTTTTCGTGCTGCGGGTAAAAGCGCGTCAAGCCTTCGTCGATAACGACACCCGGCAAATCCGGCGCATTGATCTGAATGCGCGACATCTCATGCCAAGACAGGTTCTCGCGGATCGTGATAGGCAGGAAACCGCGGCTGCGCGAAGCTTCCTTGCGCACCCGTTCGCGTTCATGGTCGGTCAAGGGAATGATCTGGGACAGCGAAGCGAGCGTCGTTTTGATATCGTCGCCTTGTTCGGGAATGATCAGCACGCGGAAATTCTGCTGATTGACCGCGAGCGGTTCGCCGAACCGGTCGAGAATGCGCCCGCGCGGCGGCGGCAACAGCCGCAGATTGATGCGGTTGTCTTCCGCGAGCATGCGATAACGCTCGCCTTCGATCACCTGAAGGTAATACAGCCGCCCGGCCAGCGCTGACACCAACAAGGCTTGCCCGCCGGCGAGCACCGCAGCGCGGCGGTTGAACATGCGCACCCAATCGCTGTCGCGCGAAATCATCATGGCTGCACCATCAGCTTGAGATGGGCCTTGGCAAGCAGCCACCCGATGATGGGATAGATCGCCATCGACATCACAGCCGACATCAAGGCTTGGTCGGGCGTCACGAATCCGGACTCAGAGAACAATCCGACCGCAAGCCAGCGCAGCAGCGCCGCGCCCAACGCGACCAGGCAAAAGGCCAGCCAGACCACGAAGAACGGGCGCGCATTGAAAAATTTCTGCTGCCGGAACACGATCCATTGGCACAACATCAGCACCAGCGCCGAAGATCCGAGCGGGGTTCCGGTCAGTAAATCCTCGACCACCCCGACCGCAAACGCGAAACCGTAACCGATGGCGTCCGGACGGTAGACCGCCCAGAAATAGACGGCCATCAACGTCAGCATTGGACTCACCGGCGCGAACCCGGGGATATGCGTGGGGGTTAACCCGAATAGCAGGAGGAAGATTGTAACGCCAAACGGCACAAAGTGGCGGGCGACCGTATCGATGCGTTGCAAGGCGGGTTGCACCATTGTCCCGCCTCACCGCTCGCGCGCGAGTTCGCCGAGAACGCCGCTGAGACCGTAGTCCGCGATTTTGACATGCCGCAGTTGATCGCGCGCGACATAGGGTTCGACTTCGATGACGCCGTCCTTGATCCGCGCGATCCGGCCGACCGGCAAACCGGTCGGAAAAGCATCGCCGTCGCCCGACGTCACTACCTTGTCGCCGGTCAGAACGGGACTGGCGCCGTCCATATAGAGCAGCTTGGGACGAAGACTGTTGTCGCCGGCAAGAATCGCATGGCTTCCCGCTTCGCCGACCAGAACCGGAATGCGGGAGTTGATATCGGTGATCAGAAGGACGCGCGACGAACGGCGGCCGGCTTGCGTGATGCGGCCCACCAAGCCTTCCCCGGTCAACACGATGTCGCCTTTTCCGGCGCCGTCGACGGTTCCGGCCAGGATCAACACACTTTGCGCGAAGGACCCGCCGGTATCGGCGACGACACGCGCGGTGACGGAAGATTCAGACGGCTCGCTGACGGCGCCAAGCAGCGCCTTCAGGGATTGGTTC
>JAGREB010000114.1 GCA_020446775.1 Paracoccaceae bacterium | reverse complement strand
CCGCACGAATTGTCGGGCGGCATGCGCCAGCGCGTCATGATCGCGATGGCGTTCTCGTGTCATCCGCGGTTGATCGTCGCCGACGAGCCGACCACGGCGCTGGACGTCACGGTCCAGGCGCAGATTCTGAACTTGCTCAAGGAACGGGCCACCGCGACCAATACGTCGGTCTTGCTGATTACCCACGATCTCGCGGTTGTCGCGCAACTGTGCAACCGGGTTTACGTGATGTATCGCGGCAAGATCGTCGAACAAGGCGCGACCCGCCAAGTGATCGGCTCGCCGCAACACGCCTACACCCGCGCGCTGTTGAACGCATTGCCCGAAGGCAAAGTGCCGAAGTCGCGCCTCGAGACGGTTGCGGCGGCGATGCTCGAGGCGAAGTCCGAAGCGGACGTGAGTTCGTCCGAACCGGCGGCTCCGGTTGCGGCCGCCATGCCGAAATCCGCACCCGCGGCCCATGGGGATGGCTCGCCGCTATTCGAGGCGGTTGGCGCGACGGTCCGCTATCCGCGCAAATTCAACTTCGTCGGGCGCCCGACCGCCTACACGACTGCCGTCAACCAGATCAATTTGGTGGTGCCCGAAGGCAAGACGGTTTCGATCGTCGGAGAATCCGGCTGCGGCAAAACCTCGTTCGTCAACACCATCGTCGGCTTGGTGCCGTTGGCGGCCGGCGAGCTGCGCTACAAGGGGCAGAATCTTCACGCCTTGGACGCGGCGACGCGGCGCGAAATTCAGATCGTGTTTCAGGATCCGCAGAGTTCGCTCGATCCGCGCTGGCCGATCTGGCGCATCATGACCGAACCGCTGACGGTCGAGAACCGGCCGAGCAAGGCCGAGTTACGGGATACGGCGGCGAACCTGTGTCAAATGGTCGGCCTGGACCCGCGCTCGATCGACCGAATGCCGCACGAGTTTTCGGGCGGCCAACGCCAGCGCATCGCCATCGGCCGCGCACTGTCGGTTCACCCGCGTTTGCTGCTGCTCGACGAACCGACCTCGGCGCTCGACGTTTCGGTTCAAGCGCAGATTCTCAACTTGCTGCTCGATTTGCAGGATCAGTATCAGCTGACCTATTTGTTCATTTCGCACAACGTCGCCGTCGTGCGGCACATTTCCGACTTAGTCGCCGTGATGTACATGGGCGAGATCGTCGAACAAGGTCTTGCCGACGACGTGCTGACCCGCCCGCAGCACGAATACACGCGGACCCTGATGGATGCCGTTCCGACCTTGGAACGCGCGTTCGCCGGTTCGTGATTCCACCCTGAAGTTTTCGACACCGCTCAAGTTCACGCGTCGCCGGACACCCGAGTCGACCCGATTTTGCCGCCACAGGAACGTCCCGTGCCTGGCTGCATGCCAATTTTGCATGCCTGGTGACCAGTCTACGGATCATAAGGCGCGCTTTTTTGCTCAGTATTGGACGCATCGACGGCGTATTGCGTAAGTCTTGATGTTCGTGGGTATTATACCCACGTTTTTATCTGAAATATGTCGAAGATTAAATCGACCGCATTTAGCATTTTCCTACATACGAACGAATTCTAAATGTGGCAATTGAGACAATTTCTCATATTTATATTATATAAATAGATATAATTACTTTGGTTATACTTTGTATTTCAATTTCAGACATAAAATGACTTTTATTTTTATAAAAATATTTGTTGCTCATCTTGGTTTTCGTTCCTAGCGTGCCGCTCACCTGAATACGGCTTGGTTTGGCGTCAGGAGAGCAACATGCTGACCGCTAAGCCCAGCTTCGAACGTATTGCTTTGAACCGCGTCACCTTCGGGGCGCGCGACACAGACGTGGCCTCGGCCGAACAGACCGGTTTTGCCGGCTGGGTCGAAGACCAATTGAATGCCCCAACCGGGGACGACGCCGCACTCGATGCGTTTCTGAAAACGCAGACGATGCCGGTGAGCTACCGAAAGACCAATCCGGACGGCACATCGTCCACGGTCAATGAGGATCGCGGCCTCGACTACCTTTACGCCGACACGGCGGAACTTTGGGGCGTCCTGACCGGCGTCAACCAAGGAACCGTCGAGCAATTCGAGCAGATCCGCATCATGCAGGAAATGGCGGCGGGTCATTACATCCGCAACACCCACGCCAAGTATCAACTGCGCGAAGTCTTGGTCGACTTCTGGCACAACCATTTCAATGTCGGTCGCCAAGAGAGCGACATGGTGTCGGACATGCTGCCGCTTTACGACCGCGACGCCATCCGGCCGCACGCCCTAGGCAATTTCAGGCAAATGCTCGAAGCGGTCGCGACGTCGGCATCGATGCTGTTCTTTCTCGACAACGCCGAGAGCAACAAGAATCAGCCCAACGAAAATTACGCACGCGAATTGCTGGAACTGCATACGCTCGGCATCGGCGCCTACCTTGGCGTCAGCGATCAAACCGGCGGTTCGGGAACGCAAATCGGCGGCAACGCCCCCGGCTATACCGATCAGGACGTGATCGAAGCAAGCCGCGCGCTTTCCGGATGGACAATCGAATTCGGCCAGCGCAATTCATCGGGCGGATACCTGCCGTCGACCGGCAACTTTATTTACAACGCGGCCCAGCACAACACGCAGGCGCAGAAATTCCTCGGCATCGGCTTGTCCGGCCTGACGGCACCCATGCAGCAGGGCCAGATGGTGCTCGACATCTGTGCCTATCATGAATCGACCGCGGACTTCGTGTGCCGGAAATTGTGCGTACGCTTATTCGGCGACGCCCCGCCCGACGCCGTGGTCGAGCGCGCGAAAGCCGCTTGGCTCGCGAACACGCAAGCGCCCGACCAAATCGCACTGGTGTTACGGGCGATCCTGCTCGAGGGCGACGAAATCGGCACCGTTCAGCAAGCCAAAGTCCGCCGCCCCTACGAACGCCTGATCGCCTTGCTGCGCACCACCGATTCCGTGGTCAACGCCAACGCCACCATGAAGGATTGGGTTTCGCCGATGGGCGATGGGCTGTTCGTATGGCCTGAACCGGACGGCCGCCCGGACGACAACACGTTCTGGCTGACCTCGGTCGCGACCTTGGGCACCTGGAACCTGCTGCTCCAGTCGACGGCGGTCAAACAGATCCAGACTTCGCTTTACGACCAGACCCCGCCCGAAATGCTGACGTCGGCCACGCAAATCGCCGACTACTGGATCGAACGGCTGATCGGCTACATGCCCGAGAGCGCCGCCTATACCGGCATCATGGACTATGTCGCCGGACCGGGCGGCGTGATGGCGGCGTTGAAAACCGGCAACGCGAACCTGATCGAACCCGCATTTCGCAAACTGGTCGGGCTGATCGCCTGCACCGAAGAATTCGCCTATCGCTGATCGGAAGGACAAAGCCATGCAGATTTCACGACGTTCGCTGTTGTCGGCCGCCTCGTTTGCGCCCGCGATGGGCTTGGTATCGCCCGGCTTGCGTGTCGCCTTGGCCGCCGAAGGCTCGAGCCAAAACGACATCCTGGTAGTGATCTATTTGCGCGGCGGGTCCGACGGCCTGCAAATGGTCGCGCCCGCCGGCGATCCGAATTACATCGCCGCGCGGCCGACGATTGCCGTACCCACATCGGGACCGGGAGCGGGATACGGGATCGCGACGCATCAAGGCGTCGACTTCTTCATCAATCCCGATGCGCCTGAGTTGCGCGACCTGTTCTCGGCGGGCGATCTCGCCGTCGTACATGCCGTTGGCATCCCCAACGGCAAGCGCAGCCATTTCGAATCGCAGGATCAAATGGAACTGGGCGTGACGCCGGACGACGTGATGCCCAACGACGGCTGGCTGACGCGTCATATCGCGGCGCTGGGTGGCGATCGTCCCTTGCTCGGTACCGTCGCCAGCGCGCCCAACATGCCGATTTCGCTGCTGGGCTACACGTCGGGCCTTGCGATTCCGGAAGTGACGACGTTCAACGTGGTCGGCGGCGCGACCACAGCCGGCCAACTGCGCAACATCACATCGGGAACGTCGGTGTACAAAAGCGTTGCGACCAACACGCTCGATGCCATTGCGACGATCCAAGACGGGTTGCTCGCGACGGCGAACGATCCGAATGCGCAGTATTCCGGCCCGATCGGAAACGCGCTCAAATCGCTGGCGCGCCTGATCAAGATGGATGTCGGGCTCGATCTCGCCACGGTCGATCACCATGGCTGGGATCACCACGATAATCTGCTCTCGGAATTTCAGGATCGAACCGTCGATCTGTCGAAATCC
>JAGREB010000113.1 GCA_020446775.1 Paracoccaceae bacterium | reverse complement strand
TGCAAGTGCTGTTCGCGTAGATTTGGCCGCCATTTGTCTTGTTGCGGAATGTTGGGTTGCACCAACCGCAACGTCACGCCGGGAACGACGCCAGAATCGGCGCCCGGATCGGCGATCACCAATCGCAATGCGCCAACGCCGCCGAACACCGCCAGCACGCCAACCGGTGCCAGCGCGATTAATACGGCTTTTCGCAAACGCGGCGCCGGACCAAGCACCGCAAACATCGCCGCCGACAGAACGGTAAAGAACCCTAGGCCGTATACGCCCCACAGCGAGGCCGATTGGATCATCGCGGGCCATGCCGTCCACACCGATCCGGCGGGGTTCCATGGGAATCCCGTCAACAGCCAGCTGCGGATCCATTCGCAAAAAACCCATGCCGCCGCCAAAGCCACCGCGCGGATGGCAATCGCAACAGTGCGATCATCGGGCATCGCGTCGCGCTCGGGGTCGATCAATGACAAGGGCAGCACCGCCACCGCGCCGTAGAGGGCAAGCCCCGCACAGAGGCCGGTTACCGCCGGGATGGCGAGTGCGCCGAACGTTTCCGCATCGACGTAAAACGCGTTCGCGATCCAAAAAAATCCGGTCAAATAGTGGCCGAAGGCGAAACCCCAACCGGTTACCGCCATCTGGGCGCGCGTCCGGCAGCCTTCGAGCAGCCACATCAATATCGGAAACGATATCCACAGCACCGGCAGCGCGTACATCGGCGGCATGGCCGCCGTCGCCACTGCCCCGGCCACGAACGCCAACGCCAAGCGCCGCCACCCACGCAGGCGCGCAATACTGTCGCTTGAAAGCTGCGCGAAACGTTCACGCATCGAGCCGCTCCGATCGCCTTAACCGGAATCGTCGGCGTCGGTCCCGGCCGGCGCTCTTGGGATATGACGGATGCGCAACCGCTTCACGCGGCGCGCATCGGCATCGACGATTTCAAATTCCATGCCCGATGGATGTTTGACCAATTCGTTGCGGGCCGGGACGCGCCCCGCCAAGCGCGCCACAAGACCCGCCATGGTATCGGCTTCGTCGCGCTCTTCGGCGCTGAACAGCGCGCCGAACCGTTGTTCGAACTCGGTCAATGTCAACCGGCCATCGGCCACCGCGCTGCCGTCGGCTTTTTCGACCAGCTCGGCTTCCTGTTCGGTGTCGTGCTCGTCTTCGATGTCGCCGACGATCTGTTCGACGATGTCTTCAATCGTGACCAATCCGTCGATGCCGCCATGTTCGTCGACCACCAAAGCCATGTGGGTGCGTTGCTGGCGCATCTGCAACAGCAGGTCCAGCACCCGCGCTGCCGGCGAAACGAACAGAATCTTCCGGACCAACTGCGCAAGCTTGACCGGCAAATCGGACTGTCCGGCGTCTTCCGCGCCTTCGTAGGCGACCGCGCCACCCGTTTCGGTCATCGATTTGGCGAGGTCCTTGATGTGAACCATGCCGATTACGTCGTCGAGCGTTTCGCGAAACACCGGGTAGCGCGAATGCCCTTCACGCGTCGCAATCCGGAACACGTCGTTCATCGGCGTATCGGCATCAAGCGCGATGATGTCCGCGCGCGGCACCATGATGTCGACGGCGGTCACATCGCGGAGCTTGAGCACGTTCCCGAGCAATAACCTCTCGTGCGTGTCGATGGCGTCCGACTGATCGTTGGGACCTGATTCTTCGGCAGTGTCCTCGATCAGGCCTTCGATCACCTCGCGTACGTTTTCGCTCTCGGCGGGTTTCGGGATCAGCCGCGCCATGATGCGGCCCATCAGCGAAACGGGATCTTCCGATTTGTGCGATCCGTTCCCGTCGCTCATCGCCGCTGTCTCCGCCGCGCTTGCTTCGCGGCCCGTGGCTTCGGGCCCGTGTGGTTATCGGCGTAGGGATCGGCGATCCCCAGGCCCGCCAGCGCTTTGCGCTCGATCGATTCCATTTTTTCCGCGTCACGGTCTGTCTCGTGATCGAGCCCCAGCAAATGCAAAACGCCGTGGACCACGAGGTGCGCCAAATGGGCACGCAAAGATTTACGTTCTTTCACGGCTTCGCGGCGCATCGTCTCGAATGCGATGACCACGTCACCCAGGTGCTGCGTCCCTGCGCGCGGCGGTTTTGCGCCGCTCGCCGCCGCGAACGACAGGACATTGGTTGGCTTATCTATTCCGCGAAAAATCCGGTTCAATGCCTTGACCCGGCGATCCGACGACAGGGCGATGCAAAAGGCGCGCTTGCCCTTGGCCGGCCGCGCGGCGGCTATTGTCGCGCGCGCCACTTGATCGCACCACGCGCGCGCCCCGCGGACGCTGCGCGACCAGTTCGGTGAATCCAAGACGACCTCGATATCGAGTGCGCGCTGCGCGCGCAGCATGGATGCCGTCATGTGCGCGGCTCCGCGGCGCCGGTCCGGTCGCGCGCGTCGTAGGCCGATACGATGCGCGTCACCAAGTCGTGACGAACGACGTCTTGCGGCCCGAAATCGATGCGGCCCACGCCGCGCACATTGCGCAAGACGTTCAACGCGTCGTCGAGCCCCGAAACCGTTCCTTTGGGCAGGTCGATCTGGCTGAGGTCCCCGGTCACGACCATGCGCGCGTTCTCACCAAGGCGCGTCAGGAACATCTTCATTTGCACCGGCGTGGTATTTTGGGCTTCGTCGAGAATGACGAACGCGTTGGCAAGCGTGCGCCCGCGCATGAACGCCAGCGGCGCCACCTCGATCTCGCCGGATTCAAGCTGCCGCACGACCTGATCGCCCGGCATCATGTCGTAAAGCGCGTCGTACAGCGGCCGGAGATAGGGGTCGACCTTCTCGCGCATGTCGCCCGGGAGAAACCCGAGCCGCTCGCCGGCCTCGACTGCGGGGCGCGACAGAATGATGCGGTCGACATCGCCGGACATTTTCATCGCCACCGCCTGCGCCACCGCCAAGTAGGTCTTGCCCGTTCCCGCGGGACCGAGTGCGAACACAAGGTCATGATTCTGCAAGACCGAAAGATAGGTTGCTTGGTTGGGTGTGCGTGCCGCGATGTGGCGCTTGCGCGTACGAATGACTGGCGCACCGGCCGCAGCATTGGCCGTGCTCATGCGCACGGCGGCGTCCACGTCACCCGGTTCAACCGCGGCGCCGCGGCCGGCCCGCGTGTAAAGATCGCGCAGCACCGTTTCGGCGCGCGCGACGGCGTCGGCGGGACCGTCTATCGTGATGGCATTGCCGCGCAGATTGAGCGCGACGCCCAGACGCTGTTCCAACAGATTCAAGTTGTCGTTTTGCGGGCCGACCAATTGCTGTACCAGCCCGTTGTCGGCGAATGCGCAATTGCGATGTGTCGAGGTTGCGTTCACATCCGCCACGCTCATGCCGCCGGCATATTTTGTGACCGCGCCAAATCTTCGTTCCCTACCGCGTTCCGTATGGAACCCATTGCCGTGCCCCATACCGCGCCCAAACTGTTGCGTTCGACGGTGGCGATCCGCAAGGGCACGACTGAACCGATCCAACGCTTGTCCGCGCCGACATGGACCGGTTGCAAATAAGGGCTGCGCCCCACCAACTGGCCGGGATGCCGGCCCGACCCGGTCAACAAAACATCCAACGTTTTTCCGACACTGGCCGCGTTGAACGCGCGCTGCTGGCCCTCGAGCACGTCTTGCATCGCCGATAGCCGCTCGGCTTTGACATCTTCGGGAATTTGCCCGCGTTCGGCCGCGGCCGGTGTGCCGGGGCGGCGGCTGTATTTGAAAAAGAACGATTGCGCGAATCCGATTTCATCAATCAGTTCCATCGTCGCCGCAAACTCGGCATCGCTTTCGCCGGGGTACCCGACGATGAAATCCGACGACAGCGCGATGTCGGGCCGGTAACCGCGTAGCGTATCGACGATGCGGCGGTAGTCGTCGCGGGTATGGCCGCGATTCATCGCTGCGAGGATGCGGTCGGAACCGGATTGCACCGGCAGGTGCAGAAACGGCATCAACTGCGGGACGTCGCGGTGCGCAGACATCAGGTCTTCGTCCATGTCGCGCGGATGCGACGTGGTGTAACGAATGCGGACCAATCCTTCGATCTCGGCCAGCGCGCGAGACAGCCGCCCCAATCCCCAGGTTTCGCCGGTGCCGCCTGGCGCATTGCCGTGATAGGCGTTGACGTTCTGGCCGAGCAATGTGATCTCGCGCACACCCGCTTGTGCCAATGCGCGCGCCTCGGCAAGCACGTCCGCGGCCGGGCGCGAAAACTCTGCGCCGCGCGTATAAGGAACAACGCAAAAGGTGCAAAATTTGTCGCACCCTTCCTGGATCGACAGAAACGCCGTCGGACCTTCGGCACGCGGCGCGGGCAGGTGGTCGAATTTGCTCTCGACAGGAAACTCGGTATCGATCACCGCCGATCCGCCGTCGCGGCGCGCACGTTCGGCGCGCGCCACCAGTTCCGGCAGGCGATGATAGGTCTGCGGCCCGAGAACGATATCGATGAACGGCGCGCGGCCGACCATTTCCGTGCCCTCGGCCTGGGCGACGCACCCGGCCACTGCGATCAAGGTGTCGGCGCCGGACTCGTTGCGGCGTTGTTTGATCGCCCGCACCCGCCCGAGATCGGAGTAGACCTTTTCCGCCGCCTTTTCGCGGATGTGGCAGGTGTTGAGGATGACCATGTCGGCGTCATCGGGGCTGTCGGCCGCCGCGAAGCCATGGGGCGCCAGGACATCGGCCATCCGGGCCGAGTCGTAGGCATTCATCTGGCACCCATAGGTCTTGATAAAAACTTTCTTTTTCAAAGCGTTTTCAATGGGTTAACGGGGCGCTCAGGGCCCCGTCCACGGCCGGCTGAAAGGTCCCGGCCCTTGTGGATATCCTGATCAGTCATAGCGGCAACCGGGGCGAAAATCAAAGCGCCACCGGGCCGTTCCAGCCGGACCGGCCCGCGCGCCCGGGCGGCACTTCAACAGGGCTCAAGCAGAGCCGCGGCCCGACAGCATCCGGGAGAAACCATCGGCCGAAACTCTGGCGCAATGGGCCGCGAGCGCTTTGCGTCCGGCAAAGTCGGCCGGCGCGACGGGATCGTGAAACGCGACCTCGATGGTGGTCACGCCAAGCTTGAGCACCTGCCACAGGTGCGGCGGCAGGGTCATGTCGCCGTACCAGGCGTAATAGGGGCGCCAACCGACTCCGATCGGCAGGCCGTTCATGCGCGTGTAGGCGATCGAGGCCGGCTGAACCGTCACGGCGCGGTCGGCGACCACCCGCTCGGCCACGGTGAACAAGGCGCTTTTGAACGGCAACGGATGATTGCCGTCGCCCGAGGTCGATTCCGGAAACATGATCAGTGCGCGTCCATGTTCGAGGCGGTCTTGGATTTGATCGCGCGCTTCGCCGGTGGATTGCCGCCGCCGGTCGATAAAGATCGTGCTGCCGAGCTTCGCCAAGAACCCGAACACCGGCCAATCGGCCAAGTCGCCGCGCGCAATGAACTCACCATCGCAATGCGCCCCCAGCGCAACCACGTCCAAATACGAGATGTGATTGCAGACGATCAGCAATGGCCGGTCGTTTGCTTGCTTGCCATGTACGATGACCTTGAGGCCAAGCACGCGCGCCATCGTTCGGAAATAAGCGCGGCGCACCGGCGCTGTTTCCAGCTTCAGCGTCAACATCGGCACCAGGATGACGGTGATGACGACACACGAAAACAGAAACAACCCAAGGCGCGCCGAGGCGTGCAGGGTGCTCAAGAACGACGTCGGCAGCGTACCGACGTCGCCAATCGGATCGGAAATCAATTGCGGGAAGATGCGCCGGCTCCTGCCGACTCGTTCGCGTCCTTGCCCGCGCCGAGGTCGTAATGGCGCGTGTAACGCCCGGTGATCAGGTCGGTCTTGACGACGATGCAGACATCGGTGGTGTTGAATTGATGGTCGACCACGGCGCCGTCGCCGATGAACGCGCCGAGGCGCAGGTAACCCTTGATCAACGGCGGCAATGTCGCCAGTGCGCGCCGCCCTTGCAACACCTCACCATCCACGGGCGTAAATGCCGCGCGGCGTTCCGGTAACGCGGACGGCCGCAAGTGCGCCGGTGCAAGGTGCTTCGCATGCAAGTAGGACAACGCCAACGCATGCGCCTGCGGATCGGTGCCGGGCAGGCTGCCGCAACCGAACATGACGTCGACGCGATGCGCCATCACGTACTCGGCGATGCCGCGCCATAAAAGCTGCATGGTGTTGCGGTCGCGGAAATCGGCGTCGACGCAGCTGCGGCCCAGTTCCATGATCGCGCCGGGATGGCGCAATAACGGCCCAATGTCGTATTCGCCCGCGCTGTAAAATCCACCGGCCACGGCGGCGTGTTCACGGCGCATGAACCGGTACGTGCCGACCACGCGGCCGTCGCCGCGCTCGTGATCGACCACGATCAGATGTTCGCAAACCCCGTCGAAGGGATCGACGTCGCGCCGCGTTGCGCGCATTTCCGGCAAAGGTTGTGCGCCCATCTCATCGTAGAAGACGCGGTAGCGCAGTTCCTGCGCCGCGGCGATTTCGGCATTGCTCGTCGCCAGCTTGACGATTTGGTGGCCAGCCACGACCGGTTCGAACTTGATCGGGGCTGGTGAACTGGCCCGCTCGGCGCGCAGCGCAGCAGAGGCGTGTACGGCTGTCATGAAACCCTTTGTCCAATGGGGTCGAGCAGCGTGGGGGTCGAGCAGCGTGTCGCGGGGTTTAACAGGTCGGCCCGGTGCCGAGAACCCTTAAACAACTACACTCAGTGGACGAAAATAGCCATATCGGCACAAAATGTCGTGTTATCGTTCTGTTATCTCAGTTCAGCTGCTTTTTTTCTGCTCGGGTTCGAGCGGCACGGCGAACAGTTCGAGCCGGTGCCCAACCAGCTTATAGCCATGCGAGCGGGCGATTTCCGATTGCAGCCGCTCGATCGCTTCGTTCGTGAATTCAATCACTTGCCCGTTCGTCATGTCGATCAGGTGATCGTGGTGCGTGCTGGGGGTTTCTTCGTAGCGGGCACGCCCGTCGCCGAAATCATGGCGTTTGACGATCCCCGCGTCTTCGAAAAGCCGCATGGTCCGGTACACGGTGGCGATGCTGATCCGGGGATCGGCGGCAACCGCCCGGCGGTGG
>JAGREB010000112.1 GCA_020446775.1 Paracoccaceae bacterium | reverse complement strand
GTCGCCGAACACGGCGCATCGAGCAACACCCCGTCGAGCGGGACCGGCGGCTGCCAGGTTTTGGCATCGGCGGTGATGACCTCGGCGTTCAATTTCGTGCGCAGTAAATTTTCTTTGAGCAGCGCAAGGCGCTTGGCGGCATTGTCGACGGCGAATACGCGCGCGCGCGAAGCCGCCAGTTGCAGTGTCTTACCGCCTGGGGCGGCGCACAGGTCGGCGATGGTTTTGTCCTTTCCACCGCCGAGCGCACCAAGCAGAATTTTCGCGGGCAACGCGGCGGCGGCGTCCTGCACCCACCAGTCGCCGTCTTCGAAACCGGGCAGGTTTTCGATCCGGCCCGATTCACGCAAACGAATCGTCCCGGTTGTCAACACTTCACCACCGATGAGCTTGGCCAGCGTGTCGTCGGATTTTTTGAGCGTCAGATCGAGCGGCGGTTCGAGAAGGTGCGCGGATGAGATCTCGGTGGCCGTCGTATCGCCGAAAGCCGCCGCCCAACGGTCGCGCAACCACGCAGGGGTATTGAGATTTGCCGCATCTTGACCGGCGAGGATTGCTTTACCCTCGGCCGTGACCTTGCGCATGACGGCATTGACGAACCCCGCCAAAGCCCCCTGGCCGCTGCGCTTAACCAGTTCGACCGTGGTCGCAACAGCCGCATGGGGTGCGGTATCGAGGAACAACGCCTGTGCCGTGCCGAGCCTGAGCGCGTCCTGCACCAACGGCAAGGGTTCGCGATTGACGAAGCGCGCTAGCACGCCGTCGATCTGGCCCAACCGGCGCAACGCCGTCGCCACCAACAGCCGCACGAATGCGCGGTCACGGCGTTCGAGCGCCGACGTCAGAGCATCGAATTTTTCATCGACGGCGCGCTTCGAGCGCAACGCGCCGCTCAGCAGCGCGAGCGCGGCGTCGCGGGCATCCGTGATCGTAGCCGCGGTTTCGGGTTTCACCGCCGGCATCATTGAGCCGGCAACGTCGCGAACGCGTTTTGCCAATCGTCGCTGTAAGGGCCGTCGCCGTTGTGCACCGAGAACACGCGGTTGTTCGCATCAGGATTGGACAACGCGGCGATACACACGCGGGCGGTGTCGGCGCGGGTGATCTTGGTGCCGGACTTATATTCGCTGCGGGGAATAAGGACGATCTCCTTGCCGGGCGGGTCATCGGTCATGCCCGAGGGTCCGACAATCACATAGGGGATGCCGGACGCCATGAGGGCATCTTCCGCAAGGGCCTTATAGATAAGGACGTCGCGGCCGATCTTGTTGAGGAAATGGTCTTTCGTGCCGGATACAGAGGAGGTGATGATGACGTATTTCTTCACACCGCCGCCTTCTTTGGTCGCGGCCTTGGCGGCGGCGATCATGTTTTGCGTGCCTTGCAGATCGACCTGTTCAGGTGAATCGCCGAGCGGGTTCAGCGGCGCGGCCTTGGCATCGATGATGTACGTGACCCCGTCGAACACGCCTTGGAGCGTTTCGGGTTTCGTGACATCGGCCTCGACCCATTCGGCGATATCGCCGAATTTCTGTTTCGCCTTGGCAACGTCGCGCGTCATGGCGCGCACGCGGTAAGGCCGGTCGGCGCCCTCGGTCAGCTGCTTCAAGATATAGCTGCCGTTTTTGCCGGTCGCGCCCGCAAGCAATACGAGCGGTTTATCGGTCGAGGCGCCGTCTTGCGCACCGGCGGTAACGCCAAAGCCCACCAAAACGGCAAACGCAACGACGAGAGTTCTAAGAATCATATCGGAAGGTCCTTGTTACGGCTTGGCTTAAGGATGGGCGTCGAGAAACTCGCGCACGATCTTGGCGGCCTCGGCGGTTTTGACATCGAGGAAGCCGTGACTCCAGCCCGGCAAATCAACGATACGGCCCCGTTTGAGATATTGCTTGGCGCGCGGCGTGAATGCCCAGATGTCGTCCTCGGGATTGAGAATCAGAATTTCATGCTCGAGCGCCTTGAGGGCGTCGGTGGTGGAATAATTGAATGCCGCGTTGTGCCCCCACCACGAGATCGCCGGACGCATCAGCTTGGCGTGAAACGTCTCGGCCATCTGTTCGAGCGTGCGGCCTTTCATGCTCCAGCGCTGCACCGATTGCCAACTGTTGGCGAGATGGGATCCATCCGTGGTGAGGTCCGACTTCGCAAACGTTGCGCGATGCTCGGCGAGTTCTTCGTCGGTCCAGATGGCCGCCGACACCATGACGATGCGCCGCACCTGAGTGCCGCGCTGGCGCGCCAGTTCGAGCGCGATCTTCGAGCCGGTGTGATAGCCCATGACATCGACCGGACGCAGCTTGAGCGCGTCGATCAAGTCACCCATGGCGGCCGCGTAGTCCGCGATGGCCGGCGGTGCGGGAGGGGCGTCGGAACTCCCGAAGCCGGGCGTATCGACGGCGATGACCGTGCGGTCGGCGGCCATGGCCGGCAGGAAGTTGTCCCAAATCACACCCGAGTAGGGACTCATATGGAACAGCAACAGCGGCGGATGACGGCTGATGACACCCGCCGGGGGATCGGCGCGGCGCACGTGCAGCTGACCGAAGCGGCCGTCGACGTACTGGCGGCGGAGAATCGGAGAAGTCATGGCGCGCGTCCTTAATAACGACAGGCGCGCAGTTGACCACAGGCGCCCCGTTGAGGCGAGCCGGGTAATGTATTGAATTATATATCTAAAATAGGGTGATAGGGGCTCAGCCTCGGCCTCAGCCCCAAGGCCCAGGGCGATGAGGTGGCCGGTGCGGCGTGGTCTGCGGTTCGTAGTCCTGGGACGAATTGAAGGCCGAACCCGGGTCAAACCCACCCGCCATGTCCTGAAGACGGGCGATCCGATTGCGGGTCGCGGGGTGGGTCGCGAACAGCGAGTCGGTGGCATTGGCATGCAACGGATTGACGATGAACATGTGCGCCGTGGCCGGGTTGGCCTCGGCGGCATGATTGTCGATACGCTTGCTGCCCTGCTCTAGTTTGGCGAGGGCGCTGGCCAACGCGAGCGGATGTCCCGAGATCGCGGCGCCGCCGGCATCGGCGCCGTATTCGCGCGTACGCGAGATCGCCAATTGAACGAGCGTCGCGGCCAACGGCGCAAGGATCGCCACCAACAATACGCCGACGATACCGAGCGGATTGTTGCGGCTGCCGCGGCCGCCACCGAAGAACATCGCGAAATTGGCAAGCATGCCGATCGCGCCCGCAAGTGTGGCGGTGATCGTCATAACCAACGTATCCCGATTTTTGACGTGCGCGAGTTCGTGCGCCATCACGCCCGCGATTTCGTCACGCGTCAGCATACGCAGCAAACCGGTGGTCGCGGCAACCGCTGCGTTTTCGGGATTGCGTCCGGTGGCGAAGGCGTTCGGTTGATCGTTTTCGATAATGTAAACCTTGGGCATCGGCAGTCCGGCGCGCGCGGCAAGCTGCGCGACGATGCCGTGAAATTCCGGTGCGTCGTGAGGACCGATTTGCCGCGCGTTGTACATGCGCAGCACGACCTTGTCGGAGTTCCAGTAGGCGAAAACATTCATCCCCACGGCGACCATGAACGCGATCGCCATGCCCTGCTCGGCGCCCAGCATGTAACCGACCGCCATGAACAGCGCGGTCATGGCCGCCAACAGCAAACCCACCTTGAAGGTGTTCATCGATACCTGAGCTCCAAAAGAAGGCCCAAACTTGGCCGACGCATAACACCTAGGTATGATTAGTTATGCCGAAAACAAGCACGATGCGCCTGACAACACTGTGACCACCGCCATGACGTCAGAACGACCCGCCCAGCCGCTGCCCTTGAGCCCGGACGCCGCAGCTTTGAAGCCTGCCCAGCCGCAACCGGCGGGAAAGGCGTCTTCGGAGGCCGAGAAAGCTGCGAAAATCGCCGAAACCGGCGGGCCCAAGGGGCCCGAGCCGACGCGCTTCGGCGACTGGGAGCGCAAAGGCCGATGTTCGGACTTTTGAGGGTTTTGACTCTGGGTTTCATGCTGCCGGACGGTGTTTGCGCGCCGGTCACCGAGTCTTTCAAACTTCCTTAAAGGGTGGCGGGTAAGTCTCTGAGTCCGCACCAATTCATCCGTGCTGTTAAACTGATGGGTGAAGTTTGGTGAGACGGACCGCGAAGACCGCTCTCAAGCGGCGAAATCGGAGTTGGGACCATGGCGTTAAGCGCCATTTTTGATCGTTTACGTCAGGGTGCGGCAGCGCCCGCGCTGACGGCCCAGCCCGGCGCCCCGCTCGAAGACCCCGAAGATTTCCTGTTCGGCGTCGAGCCCTTGAAAATTCTGGTCAGCCCCCTGGCCGGCGACACCTCCGGACATTCGGCCCGCCACATCTACGACCGCCTCGCCGGACGTATCGGGATTTCGGTCGAGATGGCCGAACGGCCCTTGGCCACGGCGGGATCCGACAACGATCAGCCGGTCTTCTTGTCGATGGCCGTCGATCTGGGCCGGCGCTGGCTAGCGCGTGAGAACGTGGACCTGTTGATTTGGGGCGAGTGCGTGGCGACACCGCCGCTCAAACCCGAAATGCCGCCGGGACAATCGTGGCGCTTGCGCTTTTTGGGCGCGACCACGCCGGTTCATGCGCAGGGCGCGACGGTGTCCGCGCTTGAGCGTCTCGAAGTGCCCGCATTTTTCAGCGCCGACATCGCCGAGCTGGTGTTCGGCGCGGCCCTGGCTGCCGTCAACGTGGAATCGCTCGAAGGCTTGCGTGCGCGCGGCGGATTATTCGTGCCGACGCTGTCGGCCGTCACACGCGTCGCCGAAGACGACAGCTACGGCACGGTTTCGGAATGCGCCACCAAGCAGGCGTGCTATGCCGCGTTGTTATTGCTGGACGGCGCGCGCACCGGCAACCCCATCACGCTCGAGAAGGCCGTGTCGGTGTATCGCGGCGCGCTGATCCTGGGCGAGGATGCGTTCAATCCGCACGAGCAGGCGTTGCTCGGCATGCACATTGCCGATGCGCTGACGTTGATTGCCGACAGCGGCGCGGACGAAAAACTCATCGACAAGGCGATCGACTATTACCGCACGGCGCTCGGTATGGTGCGCCGCGACACCTTCGCCGACGACTTCGCCGGTTTGAAAACACGTCTCGGTGTGGCGCTTCAGGAGAAAGCCGAACTGAGCGGCGAGATTCATTATCTCGATCAGGCGGCCGATGCGTTTTCGGCGGCGACCGCGATCTGGACCTTGAGCGAAGCGCCGGCGCGCTGGGCCGATATCCAGAATTCCCTGGGTGGTTTGTTGATCACCATGGGCAAGCTGGCCAAGCAGCCGTCGTTGTTCGACAAGGCCGTGGCCGTGTTCCTCAAGATCACCGAAGTGATGGGCCGCACCAAGGCGCCTTTAGTCTGGGCGACGACGCTGGCCAATATCGGCGCGGCGCTGAAGGAAAAAGGCGTCGCCGCCGGCAATGCCAATTACCTCGAAAAAGCCGCCGAAGCCTTCGACCAAGCCGAGCAGGTGTTCAGCGAGCTGCACCTCGACGGCAGCGTGCGCCTGATCGAAACCCAGCGCGCCCAAGTGCTGGCGCTGTTGGGCCAAAAATAGGGCCGAACCCCAATTAAGAACCCCAATTAAGCGGCGACGCGTTCGCCGAACAGCTGTGCCACGCGCGCGTGGGCCGTAGATATGCCGTTGGCGGCAGGTTCTGCGCCCATCGCCTGGCCTTCGGCGCGAATGAAAGTGACATCCGTCAGGCCGACGAAACCCAACACCGTCCGCAAATAAGGTTCCTGGTGATCTGTCGGCTGACCGGCGTGTACGCCGCCGCGGCTTTCGACCACATATACTTTCTTGCCGGTAAGCAGGCCGACGGGGCCTTGCTCGGTGTATCGGAAGGTGCGGCCCGCGCGGGCAAGGTAGTCGATCCACGATTTCAGCGTCGACGGGATCGAGAAGTTATACATCGGCGCGGCAATCACGATGACGTCTGCCAGTTCGGCCTCGGCGATGATTCCGTCGGCCAAGGCGACAATTGCCGACTGCTCCGGCGTGCGCTGATCGGACGGCGCCGATAAGGCCGCCAAGGTCGCAGACGATATATGCGGCGTGTTTTCGGCGGTCAGATGGCGCTCGGTCACCTTTGCTGCCGGATGCTGCGCGCGCACCTTCGCGACGACATCGCCGGCAATCCGGTTCGACAGCGATTTTTCGGCCATCAGGCTCGAGGTGACGAGAAGGATGTTCGACATGGCTTTTCTCCCTGCAGTGCGGCGGTGTAGCCGCCGCGTGATCCGATGGGGAGAGCATGGCCTCTTTCATCGATCATAAAAATCGGCCAAAATATGATATAATTGATCATATAAACTGATAATCTGCGCCGCCATTTCATGCTCGACCGCCTCACCCTCGACCAACTGCGGATGCTGATAGCCGTTGTCGACGACGGCAGCTTTTCCGCAGCCGGGCGGCGTTTATTGCGCGCCCAATCGGCAATCAGCCAGGGTATTCAGGCGCTTGAATCGACGCTGGGCCTCGCCCTGTTCGACCGCAGCGCCAAGTCCCCGGTGCTGACAGAGGCCGGCAAGGCAATATTGGTCGATGCGCGCCAGCTGATCCGCGATGCCGAGGCCTTGCGCGGCCGCGCCGCCGCCATTGTGAATCACATCGAACCGGAATTGACCTTGGCGGTGGAGGTGATGTTTCCGTTGCCGGTGCTGACGCAGAGCCTGCACGCGTTGGAGAAGAAATATCCGCAGTTGAACGTGAGCGTGTTTACCGAAGTGCTCGGCGGCGGCGAGCAACGCCTGCGCGAGGATGCGGCGCGCCTGGGACTGTTCGCGCCGCGCGCATCGTGGAGCGAAGACTTCGTTACCGCGCCTTTGACCGATGTCGCCATGATACCGGTGGTTTCGGTCGATCATCCTCTGGCCACAGCCAAGTCCCCGATTGGCCGTGAGGTTTTGGAAAGGCACACCCAACTTGTACTGACCGATCGCACGCAATTGACGGCGGGATTCTCGGGCGGCGTGATCGGGCGCCGGATCTGGCGCTTCGCCGACATTGCCGCCCGGCTTGAATTCCTGTTGGCCGGGTTTGGTTGGTGCAATATGCCGCTGCATATGGTCGAGCCGCACATCGCGCGCGGGACTTTGAAACGTTTGAGGACCGCTCAAGACGACGGTTGGTTGTTCCCGATCCACGTCGTGCACCGGCGCGACCGGCCACCGGGCCGGGCGGGGGCTTGGCTGCTTGACGATTTACGCCGCCGGTTAGCGCCGCCTGCGGCGCGCACCGGGCGCGGCGGAAACTTTCAAGGTGCGATCAAACATGCGGGCAAGCGAGCGGGCGCAAAGTCCGGGAAAAAGTCGAAAGGGCGGTAGCGCGACTATTTCCCGGCTCGGTTCTTCACCAGATCGTCGACCACGCCGGGATCGGCGAGCGTTGACGTGTCGCCGAGGTTGCCGAGTTCGTTCTCGGCGATCTTGCGCAGAATTCGCCGCATGATCTTTCCTGAGCGGGTCTTGGGCAGCCCCGGCGCCCATTGCAGCACGTCAGGTCTGGCGATCGCGCTGAGGTCTTTGGCCACCCAATCGACCAGCTCCTTGCGCAGCTCATCGCTCGGCGTTTCGCCGGCCTTGAGCGTGACGTAAGCGTAGATGCCCTGTCCTTTGAGGTCGTGTGGATAGCCGACCACCGCCGCTTCGGCCACGGCCTTGTGCCCCACCAACGCGCTTTCGACTTCCGCCGTGCCGAGCCGGTGACCCGAGACGTTGATGACGTCATCGA
>JAGREB010000111.1 GCA_020446775.1 Paracoccaceae bacterium | reverse complement strand
ACGTCTCCAGATCGATCATACATTCGTAGCCGCTCATTATTCCTCCAGTTCGCCGTAGCCGTAGCCGTAGCCGTAGCCGTAGCCGTAGCCGTCGCCGTAGCCGTAGCCGTAGCCGTAGCCGTAGCCGTAGCCGTCGCCGGAGCCGGAGTTGAAAGATAATGTGTCCGGGGCTTCGCCCCGGACCAGTTTTGCCTGGGCTACCGCCATGGGGCGGACTCCCACACCTTGACCGCCTCATCGGTGCAAAGAGCCATCGACGTAATGTCGCGAATGGCGATATCCGCCGGCGGCCCAACGCGGGAGTCGTTGACCGGCCCCATATTGGCAAGACCCATGAAGCCATGGCACGAGCCTGACCATTTCAGAACATTGCGACCGGCACGCAAATGGATCACCGCCGCATCGTCCGGATCGGTTGTGTAACCGAAAAAGATTCCGCGATGCTGCGTGGTCACCACCACCGCGCGCTCCTTGACGCGCTCGCGCGCCGGCGACGATTTCGAACGAGTTGCCATGTTGCCTTCCTTCTCGCCCCTGAAATCGCCGAGGCGCACGATGCCGAACTATTCGGCGTGAACCTCAAAACGGAATGTCATCGTCTATGTCGCCGTGCGCGGCACCTGCGCCGTTCACGCGTGATGGGCGACCGGATGAAATGTTGCCGGAATTGCGCGGCGTGCAGCCTGCGGCATTCGCGCCATCACCAGAGCCAGCGCCATCGCTGCTGCGCGTGGTGCCGTAGCTGGATTCGTCGGATGCGGCTGGCACGACTTCGCGGCGATCAAGCAGCACAAGCTGCGAATGGAAGGCCTTCAGCACCACCTCGGTGACGTAGCGATCGACGCCGCCCTGATCGACCCATTTGCGGGTTTTCATCTGGCCTTCGATGTAGACCTTGGCTCCCTTTTTCAGGTACTGCTCGGCAACCTGGCACAGCGGCTCGCTGAAAATCACCACGCGATGCCAGTCGGTCGATTCCTTGCGCTCACCCGTTGTCTTGTCGCGCCACTGTTCCGATGTCGCCACCGAAAACGACGCCACCGGATGGCCGGCCTGGGTGCGGCGGATATCCGGATCGCCACCGAGGTGGCCGATGATGATCGCCTTGTTGACACCCGCCATCAGGCACGCTCCCCGACCTTGCGCAACTGCGCCAGCGCCGCGGCGACGCACAGCACCTGATGCCGCGCGTCGTCGAGCGCGTTGTGATAGGTGCCCTCGCGCGGCAGCGCCTTGTCGTCGAAATCGCAGAGGTGATAGACGGTGCGGGTGTCGCGGATATTCCAGAATCGCCACGGCGGCTCGATGCCGACCGCGCGCGAGGCGACTTCCCACAGCGGCGGATCGAACGAGGCGCCCTGCCCCCACACGAAGGTGGCACCGGAGGCGCGAAACCATTCCCGAAAAGCCTGCGCCACCTCGCGCAAAGGGCGGGTGTCGCGCGTCACGGCCGCGCGCGCCTCGATCGATTGCCGCTTCCACCACTTGCGCGTTGCCGGATCGACGGTGAGGCCGGCGTCGATGCAACTGGCGCTGGTGATGGTCGCATAGAACGGTGCGCTGCCGATGTCGCCGGTTTTCGGATCGAACGTCACTGCGCCGATCGACAGGATCACCGATCCCGGCCGGGTGCCCATCGTCTCAAGGTCCATCATCACATGCCTGTGCATGCCGCCTCCTGTTTGATCAGCACGCGGGCGCGCGCCTTGTTGTCGGGATCGAGAAAGAAGCCTTCGCCCCAGCGGGTCGAGATCACGATCGGCGCCACGTCGCGCGCCTTGCACCAGGCCCGCAGGCGCTTGCGCAGCAGGCACATCTGCACCTTGATGATGGCCGGTTCGGGCTGATCGCAATCCGGCAGCGCGCCGAACAACACGGTGTAAAAGCTTGCCTGCGAGACGACGCCGCGCGCGACCAGCATGCCGAACATCTTGCGCTGCATCGGCGTCAGCCAGGCGCTGGCCGGCTGGGCGGCCGTGGCGCCGAGCACATGCTCCAACTGCGCGATATGCTCGCGCAGCGACGCGATCAGCGCGCACAAGCCGTGATCGTCGGCCGGCACCGGCAAAGCCATCGCGGTTACGGCATTCATCACGCCGCCGCCCCGATCGATGCGGCATCGAGCATCCGCGCCCAGGCCTTCAATTCGGCGCGCGTTGGCGTCAGCACGCCGGCGGCGTCGCGCCTGATCCACTCGCGCGGCGCCTGATGCCGCGCCGCGTCGTCGGCATGATGGGCGCGCAACTCGGCGAGCAACGGATCGCAGGCCGGAATCGCAAGCCCCATGGCGCCACCGATCGGCGCGTCGTCCAGCGTGTAATCGACATCGTCGTCACCAATATCAGACACCGATATCGCGCCGAATTTTGCGAAATGAGGCCGCACCATCGGTAAGCGACCAAGCGCCCTTTCCGCGGCCCAAAATCGATTGATATGTCGAGCCGACACCCCGAAACGACGCGCCAACGCTTCAACCGTATCGAAACCCGCGTACGCCTCGCGCAACGCATTCGCCACGATCATGCGCATGCGATCACCTCACAATCGCACGCCGGCCATTCACAAGGTGTCGGGCCATCGTCACGCCTAAGCTTGCACAATTTAGAAATCGTCCGCCCCCGTCCGGCACCGCGCGGATTGCGCATGCCGAAAGCGTTGCCGCACTGGCACGACGTCAACCGCGCCGGGCAGATGCAACGGATCGCCGGCGCGTCGCCAACCACCTGCATCATCGGATCGAACGAGGGACGCGGACGGCGCGACAGCCAAAGCATGACGCCGCCGAGCACGAAGCCGGCAACGACCACGCCGACGCTGGCAAAGGCTTTCAGCATGCGCGTGCCTCCCGCAGATAATCGCGCGGGCCGCGGGTGACGCGGTCGGCGGGCTGCGCGGCGGCCGGCGGATGCGGGTGCGCCGGCACAAACGGCGAGCGGCAGGCCGGGCACTGACACGGCATCGCGTCGGCCTGGCCGTCGTGAAGTGGCGGTGATACGGACATAGCTCTCCCGTTTGCTGAAACGCCGGTTTTTGGCGGCGGCAGCGTCATCAATGCGAACTGTGAAAGACCCCTCGACAAATCAGACGGTGAAGCGATTCGACAAGCGTAATGTAGTCATATACGCTCCTTTGTTGTCAAACAGGGGTGTCATTCAGGTGGTTACGGCGCTGCAATTAAACGCTTATTCGGGGTATATGCTGACCCCGAAAAAGCGCGCGCCGCGCTCCACCACGCCCCGCGTATACCCGAATCGCATCCGCGAACTGAACAAGGAGCGCGGGTGGAGCTATAAGGAATTGGCCGAAAAGGTGGGCGTCCACTTTAAGACGATTCAATCGCTCGCGACCGGCGACGCCGAACTCACATGGTCATGGATGCAACGACTTGCGCGTGTGTTTGGCGTGAAACCTACCGAAATCATCGAGAAACCGGCATTCGCCCATCTAAGGACGGTCATTGTTGAGGGGCGCGTTCGCGCTGGCGACTGGGGCGACAGCCATGTGTTTGACCCCCAAGAAGCACGTACCATCACAATCCCGAACAATCCTGAACTCAACCGCCTCGATCTCTACGCCCGCGAAGTCGAAGGCGATTCAATGAACAAACTTTATCCTCATGGCTCGATCGTGATTCTGTCGCGCATGACCCAACGGCCCGGCGAAATCATGGTCGGCAAACGCTATCATGTGCGCCGCACCCGCGGCGATCTGCGCGAGGATACGATCAAGACGTTGGTCCGCTCGGCCAACGGCGAATACTGGCTGCAGCCTGAAAGCGATTCGCCGGAATTCGCCGCCTTCCGACTTGAAGGAGAGGAAGGAACGACTGTCGAATTGCGCGGACGCGTGAGGTACGCAATTACGATCGAATAGAGGTAGCTAAAAAACTCCCTTTACCTATTCTGTAAAGGAGCGTATTACGCTCCCATTGGAGAACGCCAATGGGACGCCTTCTGAGATCAACGTTTCGGCTCTGTCACGCCGCCCCCTTGGCGCCCACGCAAAACCGCCAGCCCGCCCCAAAACAATATCCCGCCAATCCACCAAACGCCGGCCGAGATTTCGGCCAGTGTGTCCGCTGCAGTTGCGTAACGCCAGGCGCTCCAAGCCGTCACGACAAACACCATCAACAGACAAACGCCAAAGAACCGATCGCGCCGATCTTCCGGATCGGCCGGCAAGCGCCGACGATAGTTGTCGTACAGCACCACCGCCACGCCAAAAACAATCAACACACCTCCCAACACCAAGCCAACCAGGCGCGTTTCCTCGGCCGTCCATCCCATAATTACTCCCCCGCATCCCCCACCGCGGCGACCTTGCCATGACGCACGCGACGACACCAGACAACTTGCCTTGGTTTCTGGCCGGCCAGACACTGGCGACCGGCGAAGTCGCCGCCACCGGCGCGCGGCAATTGTCCCGGTCGCGGCAGGCCGCGTTGCTGTTGTGCCTCGCCGCCGAGCGGCTCGACTTTCGCCGGCGCTGCGGCTGGCAACAACCAGGCATTCAGCACGAGCGCATTTGCGAGCGCACGATCCGCGCGCTGGTCGCCGCCGACCTGGTGGTGATCGTCACCAACGGCCGGTTCACCAAGCACGCCCGCCTGACCCGTCGCGGCGACTGGTACGCGCGCACGCTGGCCAGCGACGCCATCATCCCTTTCGCAACCCCGCAAGCATAGGAGGCCACGCGCCATGAGAAAGCGTCACGTCAAGCCGACCAAGGAACAGATCGTCGCAATGCAGGCCGTCGCGGACGGCGGCGACATCTTCAATCGCGCGATCGCGGTGCGCTTGCGCGAGGTGGCCGACAACTTCCCGAAACTGATTACCATCACCCCGCCGGCCGGCGGCAACGACGCCCGCGGTGCCCGTCCCTATTTCGGCGCCATCCTCACCCGGGCCGGCCACGATGTCGCGTTCCCGCGCAAGGCGCGCCGCAGCCGCATCGCACAGCACGAGGTGGGGGTATGAAAAAGATGGTCCTCAGAAAACGCGCCCTCAAGCGCGGCACCACGCAACCGGCCCCAATCAACCTCGATGAATGCTTCATCGCTTCTGGCACCGATCCGAATAGCATCGAACTGCACGGCTACAACATCGACGATAATCATCGCCGCTACACGATCACGCTCAACAGCGAATTGGTGACCGCCGTCACCAAATTCGCACGCGCGGCACTGCCATGACGGTGCTGCGCGATCCGACCAACGACGCGATCCTGGCCGAAAAGGGCGATGGCTGATGACCACCGCCCGCGAGATTTACACAAAGGCCGCGCTGGCGCTGCATGACATCGAACGCAAGATCGCCAACCTGACACGATGGTCGAGGCCCGAACCGGATTCCGTCTCAGGCCGCGTGCTGGCGGCGCTTGAGGCCAGGCGCGACCACGACACCGCCGCGCTGATCCCGCTCAAGATCGCCGTCGACGCCGAGGCGCCGGTCGCAGCGGCGCGCTATGGCGGACACATTGCCTTCAAGTCGTTCGCATGGGTGCCGCTCGGCACCGCGACGGTGCCGGACTGCGACGACATTCCAACCTTCCTGCGACAGGTGCGACCATGACGCGCTGGCGCACCGTCGCCACGACGCTCGTCATCACCAGCGACGACGGCCGACAGGTGCTCGACATTGTCGAAATCGCGACGCGCAGCCGGCCCTCTCTGCGCGCCATCAAGAAAGACCTGCGCCGGCGTCATCCGCGCCCCGCACGCATCCTGCGCGTCACCAGCGCCGAACAGATCAGGGAGCACGCCTGACGGGCCATGTCGTTGAACCTGCGCACCATCGATGAAGCCGCGGCCGAATTTCGCGTTAGCCGCCGGTTTTTTCAGGAATTTATCCACAAGTACCCGTTTTATCGGACGCTCGGCCGACGTAAGCTGTTCTCCGACGATGACATGCGACGGCTGTACGATCTCTTGCCATGCCCCTCAAACTCAGACCGCCCCGCAAAGGCAAAACGCCGAACTGGTCGATCCGCGGCACCTACCTCGGAATCTACGTTGAACGAACTGCGGGAACTCCTGACAAGGCACAAGCGCAACGCACCATCACCCGTATCCGAAAACAGATCGAACGTGGTGAGTATGTCGCGGACACGGCGATAACCGCCGGCGCCGCCGCGCCGATTGAGCCGACATTTGCCGCCGCCGCGCTCGCCTATCTGCGCGCGGACGGCGACCCGAACGGCATCAGCGCAATTATCGAGCACACCGGCGAACACGCCCTGCGCGACCGCAAGCTGTCAGAGATCGACCAGATCGCGATCGACAACGCGGCGAATGCGCTCTATCCCGACGCACCGGCACAAACCAAGAATCGTCAGTTCTACACACCGGTGTCAGCCATCCTGAAACGGGCGGGCATCGACACCGCGATCAGGCGGCCAAAAGGCTGGCGCGGCAACAAAAGCACATCGTGGCTTGAACCTGACCAGGCATTCCGACTCATCGACAATGCCTACGCACAAGATCAGGAATTCGGCCTGTTCTGCCTCACTCTTTTGTATACCGGCATGCGCCTCGGCGACATCGTCGGCGTCGCCTTGCGCGATCTCAAGATCGACGAGGCCCTGCTCTACGTGCCCGATACCAAGAATGGCGAGCCGCGGCCGGTGCATCTGCCGCCGATCGTGGTCGAGGCCATGCGGGCGTTGCCGCCGCGCCCAGAGCGTCCACGCAAGGCTGACAGCGCGGTGCTGCCGAACGGCGCGGCCGGCCGCAACCAGGCCGATGCCGGCGTGCCGTGGCTTGAACGGTCGCCTGACGCCAAGCTGTTCCGATTCCATGCCGGCACGCCGCTACGCCAGCGCCTGGCCCGCACCATGGAGGCGTCGCAGCTCTCCTTCCCGCGACGGCAAGGCGGCTTTCACATCTTCTGCCATACCTACGGCACCTGGATGCGCCGCTATGGCCAGCTCGATACGTTCGGCCTGGTGCGCACCGGTCGCTGGAAAAATCCGGAGTCGGCAAGCCGCTACAATCACACCATTGCCAGCGAGGAAGCGCGCCGCGCCGATCTGCTACCGACAGCCAGGCGCATGGCTCAAAGCGGGGAAAATCCGGGGAATGCCCCGCCGAAAATGAAATTCGCGAATTAGATCAACAAAAGAATTTCCCTTCACACGGGAGAGGTCCATGGTTCGATCCCTTGTACGCCCACCATCCCCTCGAACGGGGGATTTTCCCTCCACCGTCGATAGACGCTGATTGACGGGCGCATAATCTGGCGGCCGGGACTTCATCGCGAAGCCTGGCCGC
>JAGREB010000110.1 GCA_020446775.1 Paracoccaceae bacterium | reverse complement strand
CTGACCCATGCGCTGCATTACGCGAGCTGCGTGTTCGAAGGCGAGCGCGCCTACAAAGGCAAGGTGTTCAAGCTCGAGGAACATACCGAGCGGCTGTTCTATTCGGCGAGCGTGCTCGACATGAAAATTCCGTTCACGCCGCAACAGATCAACGACGCGACCTATGAAACGATCCGCGCCAACGGATTGGTGGATTGTTATGTCCGCCCGCTGGCGTGGCGCGGCAGCGAGTTGATGGGCGTGTCGGCGCAAGGGACCAAGACCAATGTCGCCATCGCCGTGTGGCCGTGGCCATCATACTTCTCGCCGGCCGAACGCCTGAAGGGCATTCGCCTCGACATGGCGACGTGGCGCCGTCCGCACCCCGACACCGCGCCGGTCAAAGCCAAGGCGGCCGGGCTGTACATGATCTGCACGCTCAACAAGCATGCCGCCGAGCGCAAGGGCTGCGACGACGCGCTGATGCTCGATTGGCGCGGGCAGGTGGCCGAAGCGACCGGGGCCAACATCTTCTTTGTCATGGACGGCGAGATTCACACGCCGACGCCCGATTGCTTTCTTGATGGCATCACGCGGCGCACGGTGATCGGACTGGCCAAGGCGCGCGGGTACAAGATCGTCGAACGCGTCATCATGCCCGAGGACATGACCAAGGCGACCGAGTGCTTCCTCACCGGTACCGCGGCGGAAGTGACGCCGGTGCGCGAGATCGGTCCCTACAAGTTCACGCCCGGCGAAGTGTGCAAGATTCTGATGGCCGATTACGACGCCGCAACGGGTAAAACGGACGCGGCCCAGGCCAACGCCGCGGCGTGAAAGCCCCATTTAATTCGGGCGACGATCGTGCATCGTGTCTCCTTACACGGCATGGCGCGAAACGCGCGAGTTGGAATCCTCGAAGGTATACTAGGCCCGATATCTGCGAACATAGAGAACCCGGTCGTCTGCCGGCAATTCGTGACGGCGCTTTAGATTTTTTAAACAAGAGTTGGGTGTAGGGGTCGCGGCGGCTCAAGGAATTTGCAAAGTATGTGCGACGGCAGGTGGCCGTCACGGCTCATCGAAAATTCTTGGACTTAAGACATGATTGGCGGGTTCAGAAAGATTGCTGCAACGGCCGCAAACTCGCTGCTCGCATTCGTTTCGTGCTTGATGCCGCGAGATCCGGATATCGACAAACCCTGCACGTACAAGAGTTTCATTAAATCGCTGCCGACATCGGGGGGCGTGTTGGAGATCGGTCCGTTCGCTTCGCCGCAACTATCGGGATCAAACGTCGCGTACGCCGACATACTCGACCAAGCAGCTCTCCGGAAACGTGCGGTTTCACTCGGGATTGATCCTCACGGCTGTCCGAGCATCGACTTCGTCATGGACGATGGCAGGTTGAACTGCGATGGACGCACGTTCTCCACGGTTTTCAGCGCCCATTGCCTGGAGCATCAGCCGGATGTGTTGCGCCATTTGCGCGAGGTTGAAGCAATTCTTTTGCCCGGTGGGGCGTACTATTTGATCGTGCCCGACAAACGATATTGCTTCGATCACTTCATGGAGGAATCGACACTCGCCGACGTGCTAAACGCCGCTGAATTCAAGCGCGTACGGCATACACCCGAAGCAATCGCAAAGCATTGGGCGCGCACCACTCACAATAACGCAGCACGGCATTGGCTCGGCTGGCATGGCCGGCGGCCGCCTGAAACGCTGTCGGAAAGAGCTTTGGCGTCGGCCCGCGCAAATCCAAACGCAGACGTTCATTCCTGGTATTTTACGCCTTGTGGCTTTTTCGGGGTCGTGTCGCAATTGCATCAATTGGGACACATCGGCCTCAAGGTCGAGTCCGTGCGCGCCACTTGCCTCGGAAAGTTTGAATTCTTTGCGGTTCTACGAAAACCAGCGATTTCGCTCTAAAGCGTCTTGAACATCCGGCCGCCGTCCGCGGTGCTGACGATCTTGCCGGCGGTTGGTCCGCTGAAATGCGCGGCGAAAATCGTCACATCGCTGTCGGTGTACTGTTTGAGGAACGTCATGCGGCCCTCGACGCCGTGGCCTTTATCCTGGTCGAACAGACAGGTCCATTCGGGATACAGCACTTCCATCGGGCTGTGCAGGATGTCACCGGCCAATACGGCGTGCTGGCCGCCGGAATCGATATTGACCGAATGATGGCCCGGTGTGTGTCCCGGCGACGGGTTGATGACCACGCCATCGAACACCGGCCGCACGCCGTCGATGATTTCGGCGCGGCCCGCGTCGAGGATCGGCAGGATACTGTCGTTGTAGGACGTCGCGTCGCCGCCGCCCGCCTTGATGCGCGCCTGGACATTCTCGAGTTCGGCGCGGCTGAACAGATATTTGGCGTTGGGGAACGTCGGCACCCACTTGCCGTCGAACAGCCGCGTGTTCCAGCCGGTGTGATCGGAATGAAAATGCGTGCAGGTGACATAATCGACGTCTTCGGGGTTCACGCCCGCGGCGCGTAGGTTTTCGAGATAGGGGCCTTTGCGCATGTCCCACTTGGCCAAGCGCGTGCGTGACTTGTCGTTGCCGATGCAGGTGTCGACGATCAACGTCTTTCCCTGTGTGCGCACGACATAGGAGTGATAGCTGAAAATGATCGCTTTGGACGCGGGATCGTAGAAATGCGGCACCAGCCAGTCCTCGTTCTTTTCGAACGCCGCCAAAGGCGCACCGGGATAGGCCGCGGCCGCGTCATAGGGGCCGATATCGTCCAAGACTTTGGTGACGGTGACGTCGCCGAAGGTCCAACTGGTCGGGAAGTTCTCGCCTTGCGCAAACACGCGGCGGCCGGCCGACAAGCTCAGCGCGGCGGTCATGGTGCCCAAGCGCAGCGCATTGCGGCGCGACAAGATGGATTGTGTTTTCTTCGCCATCACGGACTTCCCCTACGTTGTGTGAAATCGCTGCGGATCAGGACTTGGTGTTTCGCCACTTCGCGGCGCGCATGGTATCACCGTCATGGGCCGCGACCCAGGTGCCACCGGCGTCCGTCGTCTCTTTTTTCCAAAACGGCGCTTTGGTTTTGAGCCAGTCCATCACGAATTCGCAGGCCGAAAAGGCGGCGTCGCGGTGAGCCGACGCCGTGGCCACGAACACAATCGGTTCGCTGGGCGTCAGCGTGCCGAAGCGGTGAATGACGGAAGCATCGTCGAGCGGCCAGCGTTCGCGTGCCTCGGTCAACAGCGCACTCAACTGCTTTTCGGCCATGCCTGGGTAGTATTCGAGAGTCATGGACGAGATCGGCGCGCCGGACGGTGCGCTGTCGCGGCTGAAATCGCGCATCTGGCCGACAAAGGACGCGATTGCGCCGGCGTTGGGATTGCGCGCCGTGAACGCGTTCAGTTCCGCGCCGGGATCGAAGCGTTCGGCGTGAACTCGCACCGACCAATTCATTTGATCGGCCGTTGTCATTAGCCCCCCGTGACCGGCGGAAAAAATGCAACTTCTTTCGCGCCCAGGAAGCTCGAATCGTGCGGCACGTGTTCCTGATCTTTGGCGGCCTTGACCCGCGCGCGATCTTTGAACGCGGCGGCGTGGCCGGGGCTGCGCGCCGCCAGCCAATCGATCAGCTGCGCGATGGTCGTGACGTTTCCCGGAGGAGAAACCGTTTCCTCGCTGATTCCGACCCGCTCGCGTATCCAGGCAAAATAGAGGATCGTCATGGGGCCGGATTGCCGGACGACGTGTTTTCCGCGTCGGCGGCCATGTGCTTCAGGCCGGCACGCAGATAGTCGTAACCGGTCACCAAGGTCACGATGGCCGCGATCCAGATTCCGATTTCGCCGATCAGGCGCGCGGGAATCCATTCCGGCGCCGCATCGCCGACGATCAGAAAGCCCAAGGCGACCATTTGAATGGTGGTCTTGTATTTCGCGAGTTTGGTCACCGGCAAGCCGACACGGATTTCGGCCAAGAACTCGCGCAAGCCCGAGACCAGGATTTCACGCAGTAAGATCACCAAAGCCGGCAGATAAGACGTCCAATCGACGCGGTCGAACGCGACCAGCATCAGAAGGACCGACGCCACCAAAAGCTTGTCGGCAATCGGATCGAGGAAGCGGCCGAAGGCCGATACCAGTTTCTCGCGCCGCGCCAGGTAACCGTCGAAAAAGTCGGTTATCCCCGCGGCGGTGAAAATCGCGCACGCCATCCAGCGAAAGGCCGCGCCGTCGAAACACATCAGGATGATTACCACCGGAATGGCGATGATCCGCGATACGGTCAGGATATTTGGCAGGTTCCACACGGTTTATTCTCGGACGCTTGTTCGTTCAAAATCAGGAATGGAAGTGGTCGTAGATTTTCTTGGCTAGCCCTGCGCTGATTCCCTCGACGCTCTCCAGGTCGCTCAAACCGGCCGCCGCGATCGCCCGCGACGAGCCGAAATGCCTGAGCAAAGATCTCTTACGCGCCGCGCCGATCCCCGCGATCTCGTCAACGGCCGAGCGGCCGATATCCTTTGACCGCTTGGCGCGGTGCGCCGAAATCGCAAACCGGTGCGCTTCGTCGCGCAGCCTTTGGAGAAAATAGAGGACCGGGTCTTGCGGCGCCAGGGTGAAGGGGGCGCGGTCCGGCAGGTAAAACTCTTCCCGGCCGGCGTTGCGGTCGGGGCCTTTGGCGATGGCGACCGTGACTACGTCGTCGATGCCGAGATCGGCCAGCACCTCGCGCCCGGCGCTCAATTGGCCTTGCCCGCCGTCGAGCAGGACCAGATCGGGCCAATGGCCGCGGTCGCGGTCGGGATCCTCGCTCTGGGCGCGCGCAAAGCGGCGGCGCAGGACTTCACGTATGGCGCCATAATCGTCGCCGGGGGCGATATCTTCCGTCTTGATGTTGAATTTCCGATAGGCGCCTTTGACGAATCCGTCGGGACCGCTGACGATCATCGCGCCGACGGTGTTGGTCCCTGAAATGTGCGAATTGTCGTAGACCTCGATGCG
>JAGREB010000109.1 GCA_020446775.1 Paracoccaceae bacterium | reverse complement strand
GGCGCAACCGCGACAAGTGGGAAGAGTACGAGTTGGCCGTCAACGACATGGTGAGCCGCACATCGACGACGTTGGCGCCGTGGCATCTGCTTTCGGCGAACGACAAGCGCCATTGCCGGGTCGCGGCTCTGCAAACGGTCGCCGATGCCATGGAAAAGGCACTGCACAAGCGCCGGGTTACGCGCAAAAAGTGAACACACGCTCACGCTGTGAGCACACGCAAGCGTTACAAGCGCGTGGCAATTTCCGCTAGAACGCAACCAACCCATTGGTATAGTGTCCGTCCGCCCGCTCGGGGCCAATAATCGCAAACAAAATATATGTCAGGGAGAGGCATGAGTTCGGTCGCCGATAACGCGCCCAGCGCCGCAACTACTCGCGGCACAGACGCGCAATCGTTCATCGCCACAGTGATGCCGCTGTTGCTCCAGCTGCGAAAACTCGCGTGGCTGTTGTTCGCCGTGACGACCCTTTTGTTCTTCACGCTGCGGGCGGCCGGTGATCCGGCTTTGGTGCTGGCGGGCAACGACGCCACGCCGGAACAGCTGGCGGCGATCCGCGCCCAGTTCGGTTTGGACCGGCCGCTGATCGTCCAATACTTCTCTTATATGTGGAACGTCTTGCAGTTCGATTTCGGCAAGTCGCTGGCCAGCGGCGAACCGGCGCTGGAAAAGGTTCTGGGCATGATGCCGCGCACGCTGCATCTCGCCGTGTTGGCGCTGTTGTCGACGGCCATGATCGCCGTACCGCTAGGCGCCTGGCTCGGATTCAAACCCGAAAACCCGGAACGTCGCCTCGTGTCAGGCGCCGTTTTCATCTTGCAAGGCGTGCCCGGTTTCGTGACCGCGCTTCTGCTCATTCAAGTGTTCGCGGTCAACCTTCGAATGTTGCCGTCTTTGGGATATGAGCCCGCCGATCCCAAGTTCTGGATCCTGCCGACGGCGAGCCTCGCGTCATTCCTGGTGCCGAGCCTGACCCGCGTCGTCGCGGCCAACGTCGCCGAGGCGATGCGCGAGGACTACATCCGCACCGCGCGCGCCAACGGCGCCAGTCAATTGACCCTGTTATGGCGCCACGCCGTACCGAACGCGTTGTTGGGTGCCGCAGCGCTGCTCAGCGTGCAGTTCGCCTTCATGCTCGGTGGTAGCGCGATCATCGAAACGATTTTTTCGTGGCCCGGACTGGGCTGGCTGCTGCTCGAATCGACCCAAACCCTCGATTTCCCCGTTGTCCAAGCCCTCGCCTTTTGCATCGCGATCCTGGTGTTCACCGTGAACGCGTCGATGGACCTCGTGTTCCGTTATCTCGATCCGCGCTTGCGGACGAAGGGAGCGTGAAGATGAGCCAGTCGCCCTCACCGGCCCAGACGAAACCTGGAACGCCCGATCCGTCGGTTTCGGCCGCGACGCTGGCCGTGCCCAATCCGCTCAACTACGCAGAACGCAAGTCGGCGCTGGCGAAACTCAAGAACATCACCAATGTCGAACTTGTGATCGCGTTCACCTTGTTCACGTTGGTGTGCTTTGCCGCCATTTTCGGGTCGTTCATTCAGACCCATGACCCGATGCAGGGCGACTTGATGGCGCGGTTCACGCCCGTCGGCGAGAAAGGCTACATTCTCGGTAGCGACCATTTGGGCCGCGACCTGTGGAGCCGGGCCGTCGCGGGATTGCAGTGGTCGATGGCATGCGCACTTGTGGCCAACACGATCAATCTGCTGATCGGCTCGACGTTGGGCCTGCTTGCCGCAGAACGCGAAGGCTGGCCGCGCACCATCGCCCGGCAAATCACCGATACGTTGCAATCGTTCCCGTTCCTAATCGTCGCCATCGTCGTGGTCGTGATCATCGGGCACGGGTTCATGCCGCTGGTCCTGACCCTCGGGTTTCTCGCCTGGACCGTGTATATGCGGGTCGTCTACGCCGAAGCGTCGTCGATCTATCAGCGCGACTATGTTAAAGCCGCGCGCATCGCAGGCGTCAGCCGGATGCGCATCATGTTTACCCACGTGCTGCCCGGCGTACGTGCATCGCTGTTCGTGGTGTTCGCGTTCCATTTCGCCGGCCTGCTGATGGCCGAAAGCGCCTTGTCGTTCCTCGGCATCGGCGCGCCCTTAGGCGTTCCGACCTGGGGCAACATCCTTGCCGAGAGCCGCCAATATCTATTGCGCGCGCCGTGGATGCTGATGGTCCCGGCGGGAGCGATCATCATTTCGGTCATTACGATGAACTTGATCGGCGATGGGATCGCCAGCCTTGCCCGCAAGAGCGGTCGCGGAATCGACGTCTAATCGAACAGAAGAAAAACTTGTGAAATGAGCAACGCGTCCAGCAACGGTAACGTCGTCCATATCGATAATCTCGCGTTGCAGTTCGTCAGCCAAGGCGACGTGGTCGATGCGTTGCGCGGCATCTCGCTCGATATCGCGCCGGGCGAAATCGTCGGCTTGGTCGGCGAGTCGGGATCGGGCAAATCGGTTACGGCGATGAACATCCTGCGGCTGCTGCCCAGGACCAAGACGAAGATTCCGCACGGTTCGGTCGAGGTTTTGGGCCAAGACGTCGTCAAGATGTCCGAGGCGGAGCTGCGCGACATCCGCGGCGGCAAGGTTTCGATGATCTTCCAGGAACCGATGACCGCGCTTAACCCGGTCTTGCGCGTACGCGAGCAGATGTTCGACGTCATTCAGCGTCACCAGAAGCTTTCGAACGACGAGGCTAAGAAGCTGTCGTTGAATTTGCTCGCGGACATGAAGATCCAAGACCCGGAACGGGTCTTCAATTCATACCCGCACGAATTGTCGGGCGGCATGC
>JAGREB010000108.1 GCA_020446775.1 Paracoccaceae bacterium | reverse complement strand
TAGGTCTGCGGGAAGTTGCCCCACATCTCACCGGTGGCCGGGTCGGTATCTTCCGACAACAGGCCGACGTGATTGCGCGCGGCCAGCATCGTTGCGAATATTTCGCGCGCCTTGTCCCGTTCGCCGATCCGGCTCAAGGCGTCGATCAGCCAGAAAGTGCATACGTTGAACGCGGTGCGCGGTACGCCGAAATCGTCGGCTTCGGCATAGCGAAATACATGTCCGTTGCGGAGCAGATGTTTCTCGACCGCGCGGACGGTGCCGATAAAGCGCGGGTCTTCCGGCGCGATCAACCCGATGTCGCCCAGTTGCAGCAAGCTTGCGTCGATTTCGCGGCCACCGAAACTTCCGGCAAACGTGTTTTCCTCGGCATTCCACGCGTTGGTTTCGATTGTTTGGCGGATGGTGTCGGCGTGGTCGCGCCAAAATGCAGTGCGCTCGCTTAAACCGAGATGGTCGGCGATCTTCGCCAAGCGCTCGCACGCGGCCCAACACATTGCGCTGGAATAAGTGTGAATTCGCGATTTGGAACGCAACTCCCACAGCCCCGCGTCGGGCTGGTTGTGCAGGGCGATGGCGTTCTTGCCGACTTTTTCAAGCTGGACGAAATCGTGCTCGTTCATCGGCCGCAACAGTCGGCGGTCGAAAAACGCCTGCGCGGACGACAACACGACTTGTCCGTAAACATCGTGCTGACGGTGTTCATGCGCCTGATTGCCGATCCGCACCGGACCTTGGCCGCGATAACCGGCCAGCGCGGGCGCGAACCGTTCCGTCAAACGTCCCTCGAGGCCGATCCCGTATACCGGCTGCAACGCATTGCCGTTGGCGACCCCGGGTAGATTGCGCAAATAGTTGAGGTAGCTTTCCATGATGTCGACGGCGCCGAGCCGGTTGAGTGCGCGGACCACGTAGTAGGCGTCCCGCAGCCAGCAATACCGGTAGTCCCAGGTGCGTTCGGTGCCCGAGGCTTCGGGGATCGACGTCGTCATGGCGGCGACAATGGCTCCGGTCTCCTCGAACCAGCATAGCTTGAGGGTAATGGCCGCCCGGATCACCGCTTCCTGCCATTCGAGCGGCACGGCCAGGGTGCGTACCCATTCGCGCCAATAGGACACCGTCAGATCGAGAAACTCTCCGGTCGTGTCCTCGACCGGAATCGTCAGGCTTTCGTCGGGCCCCAGGAAAAACGACAGCGGCCGTTCCAGGTGGAACCAATCTTCGCCCAGAACATAGGTCACGGGCGCGTTGGTGGTCAGCCGAACGGTGTGATCGGGGCCGACATATCGGACATGATTTGCACCGCGCGTGATCGATGCGGGCTGTGCGCCATAATCGAATGTCGGCCGGATGCGCAACCGTATGCGCGGGGTTCCTTTAATCGGCTTTAAATAACGCACCAGCGCCATGGGCCGGAAGCGCCGGCCGAAGCGATTGAAACGGGGTGCAAAGTCGACGACTTCGAGAATTTGCCCGTGTTCGTCCTCGAGCCGCGTGACGACGACCGCGGTGTTTTCCATGTAGTGTTGTTCGGTGCGCCGCAACCCATCGACACAAACGTCGAACATCCCGGTTGCATCCTCGACGCCGGACTGCTTGCCGGTTAGTAGCGCGTTGAAAATTGGGTCGCTGTCGAATCGCGGCATGCAGCTCCACACGATGCGCGCGCGCGTATCGATCAAGGCGTTGACCGTGCAGTTGCCGATCACCGCAAGATTGAGATTGCCATGTGGATCGTCGTTGGGGTTCACGTTCCGATCTCCGAATCTTTATGCGCATTCCGCGCCGCGGTCCCGATCCAGGCATGAACCGCCGACACGTCGGGCAAATAGGCTGTCGCCGCCGTTGCCGGGTCGGCGGCGCGTTCGCCGACGGCGACCGCAATACCCTGTGCCGCGACCACCGCTTTAAACCCGGCTTCGTCGGTCACGTCATCGCCGATATAAACCGGCCGGCGCCCCGCAAACGGCGGCTCACGTAAATAAGCGCGCACCGCAGCGCCTTTGTCGGCGACGGTCGCTTTCACTTCCACCACGCACTTGCCGTCAAGCGTGACCAAAGCGCCGTTTGCGGCCTCGACGACCTCGACCGCCGCCGCGTGGCAAGCTGCCGCCGCCAAAGGTTCATGACGGTAGTGGATGGCAAGGCTTGCGCCCTTGTCCTCGATCAAAACACCGGGGAATTTTTCGGTCAGGGATTTCAAATGCTGGCGCGCATGATCCAGGTTCGGAAGCTCTGCCGCGGCGTGGGTTCGCGCGCCGCTGAGGTCGCGCCGCTCCCAACCATGTAACCCGGCGACGGCTGGCACCGCGCCTCCGATAAATCCATCGATGACGTCGATGGTCCGGCCGCTGACGATGGCGACGGCGCCGCCAAACGCCGTTCCAAGCGCACCGAGCGCGACCGGTAGCGCGGCCGGCACCACAATATCTTCCGGCCGGTCGGCGATTTCGACCAAGGTCCCGTCGAAATCGAGGAACACCGCCCATGACGGGCAATCGAGAGGGTCGCTGAAAAGTGGAAGAGGCCGAAACAATCGGTCCATGTTTCGTGTCAATGATTGTGCTGATGTGTGTTTCAACGGATCATAAACGATCGTCGCATGCGGACAACCCGCTTGCGCCGTCGGCATTTTCTTCCGTCGTCGCAGCGAACTAGCGCAACGCCTCGCCGCGCATCAGTTTCGGCAGATCGCCGACCGTGCCCATGGCATGGCGCATGAAAAACAGCTTCAGCGGTTTGATGCCGTTGACGAGGCCGAGCCCCACGTCGCGCGCGGCTTTGATCGGCGCGATGTCGTTGGAGAACAGGCGGGTCAAAGCGTCGGTGACCCCGGCCATCAACAGATTATCGCTGCGCCGCCAGCGCTCGTAGCGCGCAAGCCCGGCCGGATGCGCGGGGTCGAGGCCAAGACGCTGCGCGTCCACCAGAATCTCGGTTAGCGCCGCGACGTCGCGCAAACCCAGGTTCAAACCCTGCCCGGCGATGGGATGGATGCCGTGCGCGGTGTCGCCCACCAGCACCAATCGTCCCTTCACGTAGGCCGACGCGAGTTGCAGTGCCAGCGGATAACTGAAGCGCGGGCCGATCAAACTCAGTTCGCCCAGAAATCCTCCGACGCGCGTTGCGATCTCGGCCAGAAAATTTTCATCAGGCAAGGCCATGTAATGCGGCGCCAAGTCGGCGCGTTCGGTCCACACCAGCGACGAGCGATGCCGCCCTTGCGCATCGTCGGTCAAGGGCAGGATTGCAAAGGGGCCCGGCGGCAGAAAACGCTCGTGCGCAATGCCGTTGTGGGCGACCTCGTGGCCGATGGTGGCGACAATGCCGACTTGTTTGTAATCCCATCCATTGACGCGCAGCCCCGCCGCATCGCGCAGGCGCGAGGCGCGGCCTTCCGCTGCGATCACCAAGCGCGATGTCAGCGTGCGCCCATCGGCCAGAGTGACGTGGGCGAGGTCGGCATCTTGCGTAAAGCCGGTCACCGTTGCCGGCGCGATCACGGTCAATCGATCCGCATGGGCCTTCTGCAGCGCGGCAATGCGCGCGGCCAGCGCCATGCGCAGCGACCGGTTCTCCAGCATGTAGCCTAAAGGCTCGCTGTGACCGTGCGCGTCGCTCAAGTCGGCGAAATCGTAGTGCAGGAACAAGGGCGACGCGCCGTCGGAAACGCGTATTTCCCGAATCGGTTCGGCGACGCTGGCCAGTTGCGGCCACAATCCGACCCCAGCCAGCAGTTTCTGGCACGACAGCGCGATGGCCGAGGCGCGTCCGTCGAAATCGGGCGCGATGCCGTCCTCGGGCCGCAGCCGGTCGACCACGGCGACCTCGAGGCCGTGGCCCGCCAAGGCACACGCCAGCGTGCCGCCCACCAGGCCGCCGCCCGCGATGACAACGTCATAGGAAGAAACCGAGGCCGAGGATGGGGGCGCTAAGTTGCTCATAAGGGCGGTTATAACCCAGCGCACGGCGGCGACAAACCGCGCCGCATGGCCTTCAAATTCCTGTGCCAACGGCGAATTTTACCCAAACATTCAAAGGGATAGGGACGCTGCGCCGGGGCTTGGAAAAGCCCGGTCGATGCTTGCGCTTTGCCCCCTCGTCGCCTATGGTCCGCGCGCCTCGGCCCCGGCTGCTGCGGATAAATCCGTGTAATGCGCCCGTTGGTCCTGGCCCCCGCCTTTCTCGGCGCGCCGACGTAGCTCAGCGGTAGAGCAACTGATTCGTAATCA
>JAGREB010000107.1:4501-6036 GCA_020446775.1 Paracoccaceae bacterium | reverse complement strand
CAGCCGCCAGCCGTGCAGGGAGTTCTCCTGCATGGCCGTCACGACATAGGTGCCGTCGGGGCTCCACGCCGTTTGCAGATGCGAGCCCTTCCAAGGCAAAAGTTGCGGCGCGCCATCCTTGGCGGCTAGCCACCACAAACTCACCCCACCGTAGTGCGCGACGGCCAGACGGCGGCCCTTGGGATTGACGGCGATGCCGCCGACCGAACTCTCGTGCTTGAGCTCGCGCGGGTCTTCGTTGCGCTTTTTACCAATCACGAAGGCGCTTTTGCCCGAGGCGAACACCGACAAACCGGTCGCAGGCGCGGCGGTGACGTGATCGATCCACTTGCCTTTGAGGTCGGCGAGCGTTTCCGGTTCGCGGCCCAGCGTAATCAGCATCACCTTGCCGTCGTCGCCGCCCGACAAAAACGAGTTGGCCGACGGCCCCGCCGAAAACGACAGACCGCCGCCGTTGTGAATCTGGTGCGGCTTGAGGCCGGCGTCGGCATTGGTGAGGTCGAGCACGCCGACCGTGCCGTCGCCAAAGCCGAGCACGAAGTAGCGCCCGTCGCCGGTCGCCGCCGCGCCGTCGACATAGGCGCCGGTTTGCCACGTCAGGCCGCGCGAACTCACCAGCGGTTGATCGGGTGAAAAAGACACGCTCGAATCTCGCGCGCGGCGTCAGGCCATCTGGCAGGCGGCGAAGCCTGCCTTAAGCGCGTCGGCGTCGAGTTCGCGGCCGATGAATACCAGCCGGCTAATTTTCTTGTCCTTGGCCGGCCATTCGCCGGTCATGGCGCCTTCCGACATCATGTGCACAGCCTGGAAAACGTAACGCCGGTCGGCGTCGGCCAGGTTGAGGATGCCCTTGGCGCGCAGGATGGTCGGGCCTTTGGTCATCAGAACGTCGTTGATCCAGGTGCTGAATTTGTTGGGGTCGAGCGACTTCTCGGCGGTCAGGGAAATGCTTTCCATATCGTCGCCGTGGTAGCGCGTGTCGAGCCCGCCTTTGGGTTCGTCGTGATGCTCATGGTGATGATGATCGTGGTCATGGCCGTGATCATGATCGTGAGCGTGCAGGAACTCGGGCTCGATTTCCAGAATACGATTAAGGTCGAAGCTGCCGCGGTCGAGAATCTGATCGAGCGCCACGTCGCAGCGATTGGTGTGGTGAATGCGCGCAAACGGATTGAGTTGGCGGATTCGGGCTTCGACCGCTTTCAACTCATCGGCGCTGACGGCGTCGGTCTTGTTCAGCAACAAGACGTCGGCGAAGGCGATCTGGTCTTCGGCTTCGCGCGTATCGTCAAGGCGCTGCAAAACGTGCTTGGCGTCGACTACGGTGACGACGGAGTCGAGTTTGGTCCATTTCTTGACGTCCTCGTCGGCGAAAAACGTCTGTGCGACCGGCGCGGGGTCCGCTAAGCCCGTCGTCTCGACCAGGATGGCGTCGAATTTGCCGCGCCGCTTTTGCAGGCCCGATATGATGCGAATCAAATCGCCGCGCACGGTGCAGCAGATGCAGCCGTTGTTCATTTCGAACACTTCTTCGT
>JAGREB010000107.1:0-4476 GCA_020446775.1 Paracoccaceae bacterium | reverse complement strand
CCGAACTCGTTGACGATGACGGCAAATTTTTTACCGTGCTGCTCGCTGAGCACGCGGTTGAGAAGCGTAGTCTTGCCGGCGCCCAGGTAGCCGGTCAGCACGGTGACGGGGACTTGATCTGCCATGGTCGGCTCCGGAGCGTGAGACGCGGTTAGGCGATGGACCTATATAAGTGCCGAACCGAAAAAGGAAACGGTCAAAAAAGAAACCGGCGCAAACTGATGTGCGCCGGTTCCTGCATCGTCAATGCCGCATTATTACTCGGCGGCAGCTTCTTCTGCTGCCGGTTCTTCAGCTTCAACTTCCTCGGCGGGTTCGCCTTCGCCGCCGAGGCGGTCGAGGTCGGTCGCGCGCTCGAGCATCGCGGCAGCCTGATTGCGGGCCGCGTCGAGGTCGGCCTGCTCGGTCGAGCGGGCGACGGTCACTTCGACGTTGACGCGCACATCGGCGTGCAGACGAGCCGGGACCACATAAACGCCGAGCGCCTTGATCGGGTTATTGAGCACGATCTGGCCGCGGTCGATCTTGAAGCCCTCGGCGATCAGCGCGTCGGCGATATCGCGCGACGTGACCGAGCCGTACAGTTGTCCGCCTTCGCCGGCCTGGCGTACCAGGACCAGCTTGTGGCCGTCGAGCTTGCCGGCGATGTCGCCCGCTTCCTCGCGGCGCTTCAGGTTGAGCGCTTCGAGTTCCGACCGCTTCGATTCGAAGTAGGCCATGTTGTCCTTGTTGGCGCGCAAAGCTTTCTTGCGCGGCAACAGGAAGTTGCGCGCGTATCCGGCTTTGACCTTCACCACGTCGCCAAGCTGGCCGAGGCTTTCGATCCGCTCGAGCAAAATCACCTGCATCTCATCCTCCTTGCGGCGGCGGAACCATCCGCGCCCGCAGCTTCAAAAAGTGATCCACCACCCCGAGACTTACCAGCACCACGAATGCGAGTGCCGACATCAACAGGGACAACACGTAAAACGCCACCAACCACATCCCGGCGTAATCCAAGCGGGCGACCCCGCAATGCACTACCGCCAGGCCCTGCAACAGCAGGGGAAAACACATCACCGCCGCCGCGTTCATGGCGACGTACTGCACGTCGCCCGTCGCCAGCCACCCAACGACCGCGATCGCCCAGAACCCGGCGCGCAACCATCCGGGTACCGCGACCGTGCGGTAGTTCGGCGTCGGTACCGCCGCGTTGCCCAAGCGTTCGATCGCCGCTTGTGCCAAGACGACACTGACCACGCCGCGCAGGCACCAATTCCAGCCCATCGCGCCGGGCAGGAACGACGCCATCGCATCCAAGGCCGCGGCGCGCTGGGGCGGCAACTGCAACCCCGTCGCGCCTTGTCCGTTCACCGCCGCCGCGACGAAATCGCCAAGCCATTGGCGCACCGTCACCGCAACGCTGCCGTCGGACACCGGCATTGCCGCCAAACCGGCGACGACCAGTGCCAAGGCCGCCAACGTCAGCCAAGCCAGCGCCTTGCCGATGGCGCTTGTGCCGACGCCGGAAGCCTTTCCAGGCCTCAGACTCAACCAAACCAACAGTGCGACCGGTGCGGCGTCCAGCAGCAGGTAAACCACCGCCAACGCAAACGTTCCGGTCAGTAACGTCGTCGCCGCCACGCCGCCCGCGATCACGAACGGCAGCGCCGCGGTTCCGAAACTCAACACCGCCATCGCCGCCGGCAACGGCGACAGCAGGGTTCCAAACACGATGCCGAAGATCGATCCCCGCCAGGCCGCCACCAGCAGCGTCGCCCCGAACACGCCGGCGGCGATCGCGATGGCTTTAGCGCGCGGCGAAGTCATTCCGGGCACCGCGCGGCGGCCTTGATCGTCCGGCGCCGCACTCAACCGATCCCGACTTACGCCTGGACCACGTAAGGCAGCAGCGCGAGGAAGCGCGCGCGCTTGATGGCGCGGGCGAGTTCACGCTGCTTCTTGGTGGACACGGCCGTGATGCGGCTCGGCACGATCTTGCCGCGCTCGGAAATGTAGCGCTGCAACAGGCGCGTATCTTTGTAGTCGATCTTCGGTGCGTTGGCGCCCGTGAACGGGCACGTCTTGCGGCGACGGAAGAACGGCTTGCGTCCCTTGTTCATGAGTTGTCTCCCGACTCTTCGCCTTCGCTGCCGCGGCGCGAGCGGCGGCCCGAGTCAAAGTGCCCGCCACCGCCGCGGTCGCCACCCCGGTCGCCGTCATCGCGGTCGCGGCGCGGGCGGTCGAAGCCGCGTCCGCCACGGTCACCGCGATCGCCACGGTCGCGGTCGCCGCGATCTTTGTTGGCGAGCACAGCCGACGGGCCGTCGTCGAGCGTTTCGACGCGCACGGTCAGATAGCGCAACACATCTTCATTGAGCCGCATCCGGCGCTCGTACTCGGAAATCGCCGGAGCCGGCGAGTCGAGATTGAAGTGCAGGTAGTGGCCCTTGCGGTTTTTCTTGATGCGATAGGCAAGCGACCGCAGGCCCCAATTCTCGCGCTTGGTAACCTTGGCGCCGCCTTCTTGCAGAATGTTGGTGAGTTCGTCGCCGAGGGTATCCACCTGAGCGGTGGTCAAATCCTGACGCGCAATCACCACGGTCTCATATAAAGCCATGGGTATCCGTACTCCTTACGGCTTATCTCGTCCCTCGGCCGACCATCGGCTTTCGGGCATAGCCGGTGCCACGTCCAGGACACGAAGTCCCCACGGACCTTCACCGGCAAGGAGCTATGAAGGGGGCGGAATATACAGATTTTCCCCCGCCCCGCAAGCGCCACAGCCCGCCAATTTATGCTTATTTATCAATAAGAAAGATGAGCCGCCCGGAACCGCCACCTACCGTCCGTGGCCCCAAGGCGCGCCCAAACCACAAGGACTAGTGGCTGCCGCCTTGGTCCGCGGCCCGATTCCTTGACAGCGCCGGACCGCTCGGGCACCTGTGCGGCTGAATTCCGAAAAAATCGAACGGGGAAGCCCATGAGGGGGAAGATATGAGCTGGGCGTACGTCTTTCCGGGTCAGGGCTCGCAATCGGTCGGCATGGGCAAGGAACTGGCCGACGCCTTCGCCAGCGCCCGTGAGGTATTCGGCGAGGTTGATGAAGCGCTGAAGCAAAACCTCTCCAAGTTGATGTTCGAGGGTCCCGAAGCCGATTTGACGCTGACAGAAAATGCGCAGCCCGCGCTGATGGCTGTCAGCCTAGCGGTCATGCGCGTGCTGGAACGCGAAGGTAAAGTCTCGCTCCGCGACACCGCGCGGTATGTCGCCGGGCACTCGCTTGGTGAGTATTCCGCGCTTGCGGCAGCTGGCGCGTTGTCGCTGTCCGATGCCGCACGTCTTCTCAAACTGCGCGGCCAAGCGATGCAAAAGGCGGTGCCGGTCGGCGAAGGCGCCATGGCGGCGCTGCTCGGTCTCGATCTCGAACAAGTGCAAGAGGTCGCTGCCGCCGCTTGTGCCAACGACGAAATCTGCGCCGCCGCCAACGACAACGCACCGGGCCAAGTGGTCGTGTCGGGCCATGCCGCCGCTGTGGCGCGCGCGATGGACCTTGCTAAGACCAAAGGCGCGAAACGTGCGATCATGTTGGCGGTGAGCGCACCGTTCCATTGTCCGCTCATGAAACCGGCCGCCGACGCCATGGCCGAGGCGCTCTCCAAAGTCGACATCAAGACGCCCGCGGTTCCTGTGGTCGCCAATGTGTCCGCCTCGACCGTGGTTGACCCCGACGAAATCCGCGAAGCACTAGTCAAACAGGTCACCGGCATGGTGCGCTGGCGCGAAAGCGTCAAAATGATGAAAGCCGCCGGTGTAACGACGTTGATCGAAGCCGGTTCGGGCAAGGTTTTAAGCGGGCTGGCCAAGCGCATCGACGGCGATTTGGCAGGCATCAGCGTTCATACGCCCAAGGATGTCGAAGAATTTCTCAAACGAGTTTGAGCGGCGGAGGATCGGATGTTCGAACTAAGTGGCAAGACGGCGCTGGTCACCGGCGCCAGCGGCGGGATCGGCGCCGCCATCGCCAAGTCGCTGCATGCACAGGGAGCTATCGTCGGTTTGCACGGGACGCGCCGCGAAGCGCTCGACCAACTGGCTGGCGAACTGAAGGACCGCGTCCACGTGCTGCCGTGCAATTTTGCCGACACCGACGCGATCGAAAAACTGATTCCCGAGGCCGAGGCGGCCATGGGCCAGCTCGATATTCTGGTCAACAATGCCGGCATTACCCGCGACGGACTGATCCTGCGCATGAAGGATCAGGATTTCTGGGATGTTGTCGGGGTCAACCTGGGCAGCGCGTTCCGGCTGTGCCGTGCCGCCGTCAAAGGCATGATGAAGCGCCGCTATGGCCGTATCGTCAACATCAGCTCGGTTGTCGGCACCACGGGAAATCCGGGCCAGGTCAACTACGTCGCCGCCAAGGCGGGGTTGATCGGGCTGACCAAATCGCTTGCCCAGGAAGTCGCCAGCCGCGGGATCACCGTCAACGCCGTC
>JAGREB010000013.1 GCA_020446775.1 Paracoccaceae bacterium | reverse complement strand
CTGCCCGCGCCGTACGATCCGCCGAGCACCGCCAATCCGTCGCGCTCGATCGCGCGGCCGAAAGGCGCGATGCCGATCGCACCTGATGGATTTACGGTCAACATCTTCGCCGAGAATCTCGATCGTGCGCGCAACGTCAAGGTCGCGCCCAACGGCGATGTATTCTTGGCCCAGCGCACCGGCGATGTCCGCGTGCTTCGGGATTCGGACGGCGACGGGATCGCAGACAAAATCGAAGTGTTCGCGACCGGATTCCGCAATCCACACGGGATCGATTTTCTGCCCGATGCCGTATTGATCGGCGATCTCGAGGCGATTTGGTCGTTTCCCTATCGCGACGGCAACCTCACCGCGCAAAGCGCGCGCAAGCAACTCACGCCCGACGGCGCGCTCGGCGACCCAAGCGGCCATGCGACGCGTAATGTCGTCATCAGTCCCGATCGCAGCAAGATGTATGTTTCGATCGGTTCGCGCGGCAACATCAACGAAGAACCGTTACCGCGCGCGACCATTCAGGAATTCAACATCGATGGCGGCGGCCAGCGCACCTTCGCGACCGGGCTGCGCAATGCGGTCGGCATCGCGTTCGCGCCGGGCACCAACGAATTGTATACCGTCGTCAACGAACGCGACGGTCTCGGAAATGAACTTGTGCCCGACTACCTCACCAGGGTCGTCGATGGCGGGTTTTACGGCTGGCCCTACAGCTACATGGGGCAGAATCCTCAGCCGCGTTTCGCCGAAAAGCGGCCCGATCTGGTCGCCAAAGCCCTCGTACCCGACACGCCGTTCCGGGCCCATTCCGCGCCCGTCGAGATGACGTTCGCGACCGGCGAGCAGTTCCCATCCGAGTATCGCGGTGGCGCTTTTGTCGCGCTGCATGGATCGTGGAACGCGGCCCAGCCGCGCGGCTATAATGTCGTCTACGTGCCGTGGCAGGACGGCAAGCCCGCCGATCATTACGTCGTTTTCGCCGCCGGGTTCTGGGCGAAAGGCGAGGACAAAGCGGAAGTCTGGGGACGTCCGGCAGGCGTTGCCATGGCCAAGGACGGCAGCCTGTTGATCGCCGACGATGTCGCCGACATCATTTGGCGCGTAAGCTATAAAAAATAATTCAACTTGTTGGGGGATGCGAAAACATGACAACGCCGCAAATCGAGAAATTTTGGGCCGAAGCCAAAAAAGCCGTGCCGGGACTTGATGGCGCCTATACCGTCAAATCGTTCACGGCGAACCGCGAGGTCTCCGAACACCTGATCGAGCGCATTCTCGAAGGCAAGAAATTCGGCACTTGCACCTTGCCGTGGCTGCATGGCCGCGAGCCCGGCAGCGCGCCCCACGCCGGCAAGCTGATTATCTACACCGATCCCGACAACAATCCGCGCGTGCTGGTGCGCCAGAAGAAACCCGAGTTCGTGGCCTACGGCGACATCACCGACGCGCACACCGAAGTCGAAGGCGAAGGATCGGCGGCGCAGAAGGCCGACGTGTGGCGCAAGATTCACGAACCGCACTACAAGGGAATGCTGGAACCGCTCGGCCTTGAGCTTGGCCCCGACATGCCGGTCGCCGTCGAGCGTTTCGAAGTTCTCTATCCCAAAGCCTAGCGGCCGCAGGTTTAGATGACCGAAGCGCCAAAAACCGTCGCCGCGTTTTGGGATGCCGCGCGTAAAGCGGTGCCGGGGCTCGGTGAAGCTTACGCCGTCAAGCGCCTCGGTACGTCGCAAGACATTGCCGAGCGTTTGGCCGCGCTGATCGTATCGGGCGAAAAGACCGGCACGTTTACGTTGCCGTGGCTGCACAGCCGTCATCCCGACTGGATTCCCCGCGCCGGGCAACTTGTCGTCTACACCGACCACAACGACGTGCCGCAAGCGTTGATCCGCCAGCGCGCGCCGATTTTCATGCGCTACGATCAGATCGGCGCGGCGGAAACGGCCTGCGAGGGGCCGGGCGCGCGCGACCCCAACGTCTGGCGCGAAATTCATTGGCCTTATTGGACCGCGCAGCTCAAGGGTTACGATCTTGCGCCGTCTCCCGACATGCCGGTGTGCGTCGAGCTTTTCACGCTGCTTTATCCGAAGGCGAGCTGAACGATGGCCGACGCCAACGCACCGGCTCCGGCGCCGGCCGACACCCAAGCCATTGCGGCATTCTGGGCCGAAGCTCAACGCGCGCGGCCCGATCTCAAGCTCGGCGCGGTCTATCGGACCGCCTGCATCGGCACCAACGCGCAGACCAACGCCGTTATTCTCGATCTGATTATCAAGGGCGAGAAAGTCGGCACGTTTCCGTTGCCGCGCGCGCTCGAGAAAAAAGGCCAGCCGTTGCCGAAACCCGGCGACGTCACCGTTCAATTGGATTTCGACGGCAAGCCGCGGCTATTGGTGCGCACCACGTCGCTTGATGTCAAACCGTTCAAGGACATCGGCCCGGCCGACACCGCCATCGACGGCCCGAAGATGCGCGATCCGCACGCTTGGCGCGGCGTTCACATTGCGCATTACACGCGTTTGCTGGCGGCGGTAGGATTGGAATTCGCCGAGGACATGCCGGTCGGTGTCGAACGGTTCGAGTTTATTTACGACGGCGCTAAAGCGCCTTCCTGAAGGTCAGGCTGTACCGCCCATCGACACCCGGCAGCGGACTGGTGCCCGGATAAATTTTCCGGATGCCGTGAAACAACAGCCGCGACGCCCCGCCAAGGATCAGCACGTCGCCCGAGCGTACGATAACCGGGATTGCTTTATCGCCGCGCTTTGCGCCACCGACCATGAAGTCGGCCGCATCGCCCAGGCTGACGGTCACGATCGGTTGGGTGAAATCCGTCTCGTCCTTGTCCTGATGCAGGCCCATCTTGGCGCCGCTGGCATAGTGATTGATCAGGCAAACATCGGGCGCGAACGCGGGCCACGGCGTTCCCGTCACGGCTTCTTTCACCGCCTGCATGAACACTGCGGGCATCGGCGGCCAAGGTTTTTCCGTCGCCGGTGAATTGGCCTGATAGCGATAGCCTTTCTCATCGCTCCACCAGCCTGCCGCGCCGCAGTTGGTCATGGCGGCAGAATAGATGCCGCCGGACTTTGTGTGGGCTTGGATAAACGGCGCGGCATTGCCGATTTTCCGCACGGCGTCGATTAATTCCGCTTGGCGCGCGAGATCGAACACGCCTTGGCGAACGACCGTACCGTCCGGCAAAGGCGGCGGAAACAAGTCGTCAGCAGGTAACGCGGCGCGGGGCATATGCATAAAACCGGGTGAGAACTCTCACCCGATTCTATGACCTAGGTCTGCCTCAATACATTTCATTTTTTCTGATCGAACACCTAAGGCTCGAACGGATCGGAGAACTTGGGATCGTTGATGAACACGTTGTCGGTCAGCGTGTTCAGGAACGCGACCAATGCGTCCTTTTCCTGCTGTGTCAGGTTGAGCCGTCTCGGCTGGCCGTTGTTTTGCTCAAGCTGGTTGGCCAGTTGCGGATGGTCCTGGACGCCTGAGTTATAAAACTCGATCACTTCGGCCAGCGTGGCGAAACGCCCGTCATGCATGTATGGCGCGCGCACGGCGATGTTGCGCAACGACGGTGCCTTGAACCTGCCGCCGCCGGTGCCCTGGTCGGCGCTGGTGTCGGCATCGAGGCCGTTGTTGCGCGGCTGATCGAGCGCCATCACGGAGGTCTCGTGGCAGGAGTCGCAGTTGGGCCCATTATTGCCGCTGAAGAACAATTGCCGTCCTTGTTCTTCCAGCGGCGTCAGCACGCCGTTGGGATTGAAGTTGCCGTTGGCATTGAACGCCTGATCGAACTTCGACTGGTAAGACACCATCGAACGGACGAACTGCGCCAGGGCCCGCGAGATCCGGTCGCTGGTGATCTGAGTCGAACCGAATGCCGCCTGAAACAATTCAGGATAGAAACTGGTGGCGGAAAGCTTCTGCACCAGTGCGGGCAACGTCATGCCCATCTCGACCGAGTCCTGGATCGGCATCAACACTTGGTCTTCGAGTGTGGCGGCGCGCTCATCCCAAAACATGCGGCCGCGCTCGTAGTATCGGATATTGGTCAGGCCCATGGAATGGCGGCCGGTTTCGCCGCCCTCGAAGCCGAGACTCAGCTGGCGCGGGTCGCCGAAGCCGTGTTCTTGGATATGGCACGATGCGCACGCCACCGTGTCGTTGGCCGACAGCCGTGTGTCATAGAACAACACGCGGCCCAAGGTTGCACCCGCGTCGGTGACAGGATTGTTCGCCGGGGTGTTGTCGCGCGCCGAGACGTTTCCGAAAGTCGCATTGTTGCTGGTGAAATGCGCAGGCAGCGCCGGATTGGCGTAGTTGAAAAACGTTGCCGGCAACGACGGCGTGGTCAATGTTTCGGCCACGACAACTTGCGAGACCGGCAAAACGCATTTGGCGGTCATGTCCGAGACAATCCCCGCGACTTGGTTGGTGACGATGTGCTGGGCGTATCCGGGGAAGCCGGCGTCGAGCACGAAGTCCAGGTGGTATTGGCCGTTGGTTGGCGTGAAGCCGGCCGCCGATGCGAATTGTGAAATGGTGAAAGTCCACGTGCTGCCTGCCGGTACGATTTGATTATAGTTTTCGGCAACCAACTGTCCGGTTTGCGAGTCGTAAACATCGAAGCTCGCGGTGGCGGCTTGCCCGGACGTGTTCTGAACCACGATCGTGCTCGGGTAGTTAGCGATCTGGCTGGTGTGCACGTTGCCGAGGCGGTGGCCGGTTTCCGATACGCCGCCACTGCAACTCGACAGGTCCGTCAGCGAACCGCCGCCCGGATTCCACACCGCGTGTTGCACGAAGCCGGAAAAGTCGGCGGTGACCGCGACGCTGTACGAAGATCCCGCGCTGGCCGGGTTGATGCCCGCCGCCGTTTCGATTTGTTTGACGTCGAATTGCACCGAAGCGTTGGCAGGGACCGTGCCGATCCACGTTCCCAAGACCTGACTACTGCCGCCGGCGCGGAACGTCGCCGATACGTTTCCGCTCGTATTCGAAGTATTGGTGACGCGCAAATAAGATGCGGCCGAACTGGCGGCCGTCGATGGGTAGACCGGCGACAAAAAGGCCGAGGTCGCCGTTTGCGCGGCAGCGGCCGAGGTGAACAATATCGGGGCGCAAACCCAGCTCATCAGTGTAGCGATCAAGGTAACGACGGAACGATTGCGAAACATGGTGGGGGCTCCTTTTCGCTCAATACGCCACCGCTTCTCGGTGTCGTGGGTATAAAACCCACAACATCTAAGTTAATGAAGAATGAACGGAAAAGATGTAATTTTTTGTATCAAACAATCATTAAGTGCAAAAATCTAAGGCCCTGATTTATTTGTATAAAAATCCAGGGTGTCGCAGGCCGCCCAAGAACCTTTGGGGGTGGCAAAGCGGTCGGCCGCCACTAAAAAGCCGAGCGAAACGGGCCCTTTGAGCGTTGCAGCGCTATGCCGCTCCTCCTATATAGCCGCAGTACAAGGCGGAGACCGGGCCTCGGTCCGGGCCGTCGAAGAACAGATACGGATTTCTAAAGGTTCACCCACGGGGACCGCCGACAACGCCATACCGGGTATTGGCCGTCCGCCACTGAGAAGGAAATTGTCATGGGCAAAGTTATCGGTATCGACCTCGGCACCACGAACTCGTGCGTTGCCATCATGGAAGGCAAGAACGCCAAGGTGATCGAGAACGCCGAAGGCGCGCGCACCACGCCGTCGATCGTCGCGTTCGCGGATTCCGGCGAGCGACTGGTCGGCCAACCGGCCAAGCGCCAAGCGGTCACCAATCCCGAAGCGACCTTATTCGCGATCAAGCGCCTGATCGGCCGCAGGTTCGACGATCCCATGACCAAGAAGGACATGGAAATGGTCCCCTACAACATCGTCAAGGGCAAGACCGGCGATGCATGGGTCAAGGCTGGCGGCGAAGA
>JAGREB010000012.1 GCA_020446775.1 Paracoccaceae bacterium | reverse complement strand
AGCAGGACGAGGGCGACGGCGGCGACGCCCGCCAGCCGCACCTCTTCGGAATCGGCCATGACGGCAGCATGGTCGAACTCGGCGAGATAAATCCATCCGTTCGACTGCAGCTTACTCGCGAACAACCAATCGTCTTCGACGGAACTGAAGAAGCGCGACGCCACGGTTGGATGTTCGCCGCGGATCAGCGCGCGAATGTCTTCTATTCGGTTCGATTGTTGAGTTTCCTCGAGCGTGCCTTTCAGCGTCGTCGTTCCCATCGCCTCCTTGTGAAGCGGATTGAACACGAACTGTTCATCGGGCGTCATGACGAAGAAATCGATCAGGCCCGAGTTTTCCGACCCGCTGAAACCGTCGCGCAACTGTGTAAGTTCGATATCGACGGTCAGCACACCGATGAACGCGCCGTCGTGAAGCATCGGGACCGAGTACGTGACCATATAAACGTTGCCGGCACCTTCATCGAAGTATGGTGCGGTCCACAATGGTCTGAGCGTACGGCTCGGCGTCACGAACCATTCGCTCTGGCCGTTGCTCGCGTCGGTGTAGTCGTATCCTTGCGTCCCGATGTCGATCTGTTCGATACTTTGGCGCGTACGATAGACGTATGGAGAAAACCGCGCCCGGTCCTCGAAGGCACCTGGTGCAAACCCGGCGGCGCTGCCGTAAATCATCGGGTCCTTGAAGAGGTTATTCCTGAGCAGCCGATAGATGTCCTCTTCGGAAATGCTGCGCAACGTCGCCACGGCGCTCGCCGCGCCTTCGGCGATTTCCGCGATGCTTTGCAAACGGTCGTCGAACTGGTTCGCGTAGGCGCCCGTTGTCGTTGCCGTCTTTAGAATCGCGGCATCGCGCGAGCTCTCGCTTGCCAGATACGTCAGAACAACGAACGCGCCGGTCGTCAGCGCGATCAGCGGGATGAGCAGTAAAACCAGGCGGAGCTTCAATGACGAGAGCACGCCGTTCCCCCTCGCGTGGTCAATCGTCGATGGCCCGGTTCGGCCGTGGTTCGTGCTTCCGGTGCACGCTCAGTCGAGACGACCACTCGTTTTCGACCCTATACGAGTTTGATCCAGGGCGCCCGCGAAAAGCAACCACTGGATGCAACACTTTATCCCGATAAATTGAGCTTGCAGTTCGAAATGGCGTGGGTCAGTCGATCGCTTCGCCGGGCAAGAGGCCCCACAACACGTCGCGGCGAATCCAGCCCTGATAATCGTCGATCTCGACGCGGCAATATTCGGCGGCGTTGGGACAGCGCTGCACCGAGACGATCACCCCCGGTTCGACGGTCGCGACAAGCGGCGAGATTTCGTCGGCGGCACGGCGGATGGCATGGGCGTCGCCGCGCACGACCGCGGTCCTGCGGCCGCTCAGCATGCTTTGATGGACCCAGCCCTCGTCGCCGTCGGGATCGCGTACCCGCCGCCACGTATCGAACTCGGCGACGATTTCGACCGGCATCGTACGGCGCTGATAGACCCAATCGATCGGGTAGCGTACGCCGGGCCCGGTTCGCAGGTTGACCGGTTCGGTCCGCAGCGAGGCAAACCGGGGCAGGGGCAGGCCCGACGGCCCGCCACCGCCGCTTTCGGACTGTTCGGCGTCGGCCTGGGCGCTGGCGGGTTCCGGCACGGTCGCAGCAAGCCAAACGAAAACGGCGCATGCCTGCGCCAGGAAGCGTGCCACCGATCCCGCCGGTCGATCCGCCACGATCTTTTGACCCCTTATGCAAATTCAGGCGTCGCGGTTTAGGCGCAGCCGCGCCCGCGTTCCTCTGATATAACGTATTGCGGGTGCGAACGGAATCCCGGCGCCTCTCGACTGCCTCGGGGCAGCGCCGGGGCCGCACCAGAGCGGTGAAAGAGCGGTCAACTGGACAACCGCCGGATCGGTTGGTAGGCGTAACACTACCCGGCGTGCAGCACCGATTCTGACCCGAATAGTCTTTGACCCGACAGGATTCCGTGGCCCGATCCAAACCGACCGTTGTTGTGACGCGCAAGCTGCCGGAAGCGGTGGAAACCCGCATGATGGAATTGTTCGATGTGCGTTTGAACAACGACGACCACCCCTTCACGACCGATCAACTGACCGAGGCAGTGGCCGATTGCGATGTGCTGGTGCCCAACCTCGCCGATCTGGTGGACGCGCGGGTGATCGAAGCGGCCGGAAAGCGCCTGAAGTTGATCGCCAACTTCGGCAACGGCACCGATCATATCGACGTGCAGGCGGCGCAAAAGCGCGGCATCACCGTCACCAACACACCCGACGTGCTCAGCGAAGACACCGCCGACATGACAATGGCGCTCATGATCGCCGTGCCGCGGCGCCTGGTCGAAGGCGCGCGCATGATCCAGGAGAACAAGTTCAAGGGCTGGAACCCGACGCACATGTTGGGCCATCGGCTGTGGGGCAAGCGGCTCGGCATCATCGGGATGGGACGGATCGGCTTGGCGGTCGCCAAACGTGCGCGCGGTTTCGGCATGGCGATCCACTACCATAACCGGCGCAGGCTGCATCCCGACATCGAAACCGAGGTCGAAGCGACCTATTGGGAAAGCTTGGACCAGATGCTGGCCCGCACCGACGTCATCACCATCCATTGCCCGCATACGCCCGCCACGTTCCATCTCCTTTCGGAACGCCGGCTGAAGCTGATCAAGCCGACTGCGTACCTGATCAACATGGCGCGCGACGAAATCGTCGATGAAGCCGCACTGATCCGCCTGTTAGAGACAAAGTCCATTGCCGGGGCGGGGCTCGACGTGTTCGCGCACGAACCCGCGGTCAACGAAAAACTCATCGCCATGGATAACGTCGTCCTGCTGCCGCACATGGGATCGTCGACCATCGAAGGCCGCACCGCCATGGGCGAAAAGGTGATTATCAACATCCGCGCGTTCAGCGACGGCCATGTGCCGCCCGACCGCGTGTTGCCGGCCCAGGTGTGACGCCCTGCGCGCGCCCGCTGCGTCCATTCTCGATATCGATTTTCGCGATCCGGCGGCGGCATTCGCTCCGCTGGCGGAGGAGCCGTTCGCCATCCTGCTCGATAGCGCGTCGGGCGGCGCACGCGGCCGATATGCGTTGATTTGTGCATCGCCCACGGACGTTTTTCGATACGACGAAATTTCGCGCGCACCGTTCGAAGTCCTTGCCAGCGTCGTTGGACACGATGGCTATCGCTGGGACGGTCCTGGTCCGTTCGCCGGCGGCGCGGTCGGATTTCTCGGTTACGAACTTGGCGGCGCACTCGAACGGCTGCCGCCGCCGAAACCGCCGGCGTTTCCTTATGCCGCCGCGCTCGGTATCTATCGCACGTTCGCGGTGTTCGACCTGATCGACCGGCGAGCCTGGGCCGTCGACATCGATGGCCACGCCGGACGGGCCAAGGCCCTAGCCGTTAGGTTGGGACACCGGGAGACGGCTTTGCCGGCGTTCGATCCGGTTGCGTGGACGCCCGATCTGACAAAAGACGGCTATTGCCGCCGCGTCGGGCGAATTGTCGAATACGTCGCCGCCGGCGATATTTTCCAGGCCAACTTCGCACAACGCTGGACCGCGCCATGGCCACAGGGCATCGGCGCTTTCGACGTCTATGCACGGTTACGCGCCCGCGCGCCGGCTCCATTTTGTTCCTTCATGAATGTCGGCGCCGATGCCGCATTCATGTCCGTTTCGCCCGAACGATTCCTCAATGTCTCGGCGGCGGGCCACGTCGAGACCCGCCCCATCAAAGGCACCCGCCCGCGCGGACCGACGCCCGGCGAGGACCGCCGCAATGCCGACGCCTTGCTGGCGAGCGGCAAGGACCGCGCCGAAAACCTGATGA
>JAGREB010000106.1 GCA_020446775.1 Paracoccaceae bacterium | reverse complement strand
TCGTTGGAGTCCATGGCGCAGGTTTCCATGCGCGCATTGGAGCGCACCGCGCCCGATTGTTTCAGGAACGCGTCCACCAGCGTCGTCTTGCCGTGATCGACGTGGGCGATAATGGCGATGTTACGCAGGTTCATAAGCCCACTCGCGGTCGGTTAAGTCTTTGATTTGATACAAAAATCGGGCGCGGCCTGCAATCGCGCGGCGGCGCCCGGTCAAGTGCGCGGGTGTATACCTGTGCGGCGCACAAAAATCAAGGTGGGCGTTAAATTCCCGCCTTGTTCGCCAGATCGTGCAGCTTGGCTTCGGGGCGGGCGCCCATGTGGCTGATGATCTCGGCGGCGGCGAGCGCGCCGAGCTTGGCGCAACCGACCAAGTCACGGCCATGGGTGAAGCCGTACAGGAACCCGGCCGCAAACAAATCGCCCGCGCCGGTCGTGTCCACCACCTGAGATACCGGCGCGGCCGGCACGGCGGTCGTGCTGTCGCCGTCGACCACCAGCGCGCCTTTCGCCCCCAAAGTCATGCAGGCGAGCGTGTTGGTCTGGCGCAAGCCCGCCACCGCTTCGTCCAGCGTCTCGGTGCGAAATAGGTGAAACACTTCTTCCTGATTGCCGAAAATCAAATCGACATCGTCGGCAATCAGTTTGGCGAGATCGGCGTGGTGGCGGTCGACCACGAACGGGTCCGACAATGACAGCGCCACTTTGCGCCCGGCGTCGCGCGCCGCTTTGCACGCCTTGCGGATCGCTTGTTTGGCGCGCGGCGTATCCCACTGGTAACCCTCGATGTAGGTGACGTGGGCGTCGGCCAAGAGTTTCCCATCGATGTCGTCGGGGCCAAGCTCGGTACAAGCACCGAGATAAGTGTTCATGGTGCGCTGCGCGTCGGGCGTGACCATGATGAGGCACACCGCGCTGGGCAGCGCCGCCTTGCGCGCGCCGTCGCCGCCATGAAAATGCACGCCCGCGACTTTGATTTCGTGGGCGAAGATATCGCCCAGTCGATCGCCGCCGACGCGGCCGATGAAGGCGGGCGTGCCGCCGAAGGACGCAATTCCGGCCACGGTATTGGCCGCAGACCCGCCCGAGACCTGCACCGCGTGGCCGAGTTTTTCATAAAGCGCCTTGGATTGATCGGCATCGATCAGCGCCATGGTGCCCTTGGTCATGCCGTTGGCGGCGATAAAATCGTCGTCGGTGCGGGCGATGATGTCGACAATCGCGCTGCCGATGGCGACCACGTCGAAACGCGCTGAGGTCATGACTTATTTCTCCTTACACACCGAATTTTCACGCACACTTTAAGCCCTTGCAAACAAACTCACCCTCACCCCAGCCCTCTCCCGCAAGCGGGAGAGGGTGCTGAGCGGAGCGATGCGGTGAGGGCCGGTTCGTTTTCTTTTTACCGACATAAGCGCGGGCTGCGGAGTATAACCTTCGAGGCAAAGCTCTCAAGGGCATGACGAGAGAAAGGTGCGAACGAAACCCATGATTATCCGCGCATTCGTCGAAGGATTCTTGGCGCTGAAAATTCCCAAGCTGTGGGGCGTGATCCTGTTGTGCGCGGCGGCGACGGCCGTGGTTTACGGCGTGTTGTTTGCTGGCTTGTCGTGGCTGTTGGCCAACACCCAAATCACCGATCTGCCCTGGCTCGAGACCTTGGCCGATTGGGGCGCGCGCTTTTCGGCGCTGGCGCTGGCGACCTTGTTGTTCCCCGGCATCGTGTCGGCGGTGGTCGGCATCTTTCTCGACGACATTGCAGCGCTCATCGAGGCGGAACGCTATCCGGCCCTGGGGCCGGGGCGCGACATTCCCATGATGGAATCCCTCGGCACGGGACTGTCGCTGGCTTTATGGACGCTCGGCCTCAATCTTGTTTTTCTACCGCTGTATCTTGTGTTGTTCTTCATCCCGCCGCTTAACCTGGTGCTGTATTACGCCATCAACGGGCGCTTGTTGGGCCGGGAATATTTCGAAACGGTGGCCTTGCGGCGCACCTCGCCGGAGGCGGTCAAGGCCCTGCGGACGCGCCATCGCGGCACGATCTGGCTGGCCGGCGCGCTTACGGCCGCGCTTTTGACGGTGCCCATTGTCAACCTGTTCGCGGCTGTCATCGGCGTCGCCGCCATGGTACATATTTTCCATAAATTAACCGGCCCCGCCTAATCTTGGGGCTTAGGGACACGCGGATCAAAACACGGCGAAACAACGACCGTGGGCCGCAGGTCCGGGATGGGACGCGATGACCGAGACCAGTACCGAAACGGGGACCGAACGGTCCGCCGTGAATGAACCCGAGCGTGATGCCGGCCAAGAGCCGCGTCCAATCGGACAACTTCCACATTTCGCCTTGAAAAGCGCCGCGGTGCGCCCGCCCATTAAACCAACATTGATGGGAACCGGGGCCAACATGGGTTCCGCCTTGGGTCAGGGAGGCAACATGAGCACATCGACACAATCGTCATCCAACACGGGTGAGCGCGGCGCCGACCGTGCCTTCATGGATCGCTTTGCCGAACGCACCGTTCCGTCGGCGGCCTATGCGCCGGCGCGGCGCACCACCGAAATTCCGAGCCCGGCCTCGGTCAAGGCCGCCGAAGCCGAGAGCGAAGGCAAACGTCTGACCATCGGCCGCCAAGTCCGCATCAACGGCGAAATTTCCGGCTGCGCGCATTTGACCGTCGAAGGCAACGTCGATGCCAGCGTCAGCGATGCGCGTTCGCTCGACGTCACGCCGTCGGGCACCATGAAGGGCCGCGCCGAAGTGAACAGCGCAGTGATCGCGGGAACATTCGACGGAACTTTGATCGTCAACGGCCATCTCGACATCTTGGCGACGGGCCGCGTCAACGGCACCATTTCCTACCGTGCGCTGACCATTGCCACCGGCGGTAAGATCAGCGGTTCGATTACCGAGATTTCCGGCTAGATTTTTACCTATATTGTCACCACCCGGCTTGTCCGGGTGGTCCAT
>JAGREB010000105.1 GCA_020446775.1 Paracoccaceae bacterium | reverse complement strand
CGCGATGATGGGTCTGGTGGTTGAAGAAGTGGGTGACCAGCAGCGACTTGTTCATGCGGATCTCGCGCTGCGCTGCGCCGCTGAACCAAACGAGGTCCTCGGCCAGCCATGCGGGCGTGACGCGGTTCGCCCATTCGATGATTCGCGTATCGGCATCTGCGCGCACGCGGGTTAGTTCCGCGAAATCCGGATAGGCGTCGGGCCCGTCTTGCATGGCAGCGGCCGGTTTCGGCCAGCCGTCGAAGCGCGACATCCAGGTTTGGTCGCCCCACAGGATGTGCGCGAGTGTGCGGTGGATGGAACCCCAGAACGCACCGCGATCCTTGACGCGATCTTGGGCGGACAATCGCGCCGCCGCGTCATAAAGGCGGCGGTTCATCGCGGCATTGTACGCGGCCATGGTGTGCATATAGGCCGGTGTGACGAGGGGCGCGGCGGCGGGTGGGGTGGCGGAAGTCATCGATAAACCGAGATTACTTCAGCTCGATTGGCGTGCCAATTGCGATCCCTGCCGGAACTCAAGCATTCCGGCCACGGCCGGTTTGACCCGTATCCGCCGCACATACCGTTGGCGACATGAAGATGGCTTAACGTGACACCTTTAATCCGGACCGAGACAATCTCGGAGGCCATGATTCATCGAAATCTCGCAAGATGATGCGCCGGAAATCTCTTCGGCATCAGCTGCGAGACTTTCCGAGGAAAGGCGCATGAACACGTCGATTGAAGACGCCGCCACCAAGGTTCCGGCGGTGACTTTGGGATTTTGGGTCATCAAGATCGCGGCGACAACGCTGGGCGAAACCGGCGGCGACACCGTCTCCATGACGATGGATCTCGGCTACCTGACCGGCACGGCAATATTTCTGTCGGCGTTGGTCGTCCTGGTCACCCTTCAAGTTATCGCCAAGAAGTTTCATCCGCTCCTGTACTGGTTCACGATTATCGCCTCGACCACGGCGGGAACCACCATGGCCGATTACACGACGCGTTCGATGGGTGTGGGTTATCCCGGCGGATCGATAATCCTCTTCATCGCACTTATGGCGATCCTCGCGGCATGGCATTTCACGCTCGGTTCGGTGTCGGTCGCGACAGTGTCGACGCCGAAAGTCGAGGCATTTTATTGGGCGACGATTACCATGTCGCAAACCCTGGGCACGGCGCTGGGCGATTGGACCGCGGATTCGGGCCTTGGTTACGACGGCGGCGCACTCTTGTTCGGCGCCATCCTGGCGCTCATCGCGGCCGCGTATTACCGGACCAAGATATCTCACGTCCTCCTGTTCTGGGCGGCGTTCATCCTGACGCGGCCGCTCGGAGCAACCGTCGGCGATTACCTCGACAAGCCGATCGATGAGGGCGGCCTGGCATTGAGCCGCCCCCTCGCAACCGCCGTTCTCGGCGCGTTTATCATCGCGTGTATCTTTCTCATCCCGCAGCGGGCCGGCGCGCATCCGCGCATGGCGAACAATGCCCGGTAAACCGCGTTGAGATTTTCTCGCCGGCCCGGCGTCGCAGCAAACCATGGCGAACACCTTTGAGATGGCGGCGGCCTATGCCAAATTGGCAAAAACCGGCCGCGATGCCGGGTATGGAGACTGGATATGACGATGAGCGCCAAGTTTTCGCCGCAGGACATCCGCGACCGCAAAATCATGATCGGCACGCCGATGTACGGCGGCAACTGTACCGATCATTATGCGCGTAGCCTGTCGGGCCTGATGATCCTGGGCGCGAAGTACAACATCGATATTCGCCTGTCGTTCGTGCGAAACGAAAGCCTGATCACGCGCGCGCGCAACTATATCGCCGATACCTTCATGCGCTCAGACTGCACGCACTTGATGTTCATCGACTCCGATATCGATTTCGATCCCTATGACGTTCTGCGCCTGGCCGCGCTGTCGGACGCCGACCACGAAATTATCTGCGGGCCCTACCCGAAAAAGACCATCGTGTGGGGCAAGATCAAAGCGGCCGTCGACAAGGGATTCGCGGACAAAAACCCCCAGGACCTCGAGAAGTTCGTCGGCGAGTACGCCTATACGGCGATGAGCAAGGAACCGCCGCGCCTCGACGCACCAATCGAGGTTTCGGAATCCGGCACCGGGTTCATGATGATCCGCCGGTCCGCGCTGGAGAAATTCCGGTCTGAATTCCCCGAGTTTCTTTACAGGCCCGACAATCCGGAGGTGAAGGGAACCGCGGTTTCAAAGGAAATTATGCTCTATTTCCAAGCATTGGTGGACAACAAGCACGTCAACATCATCCGCGAACTGGAACGCTTTTATGAGCTGAACCCGGACGCCACCAAAGACCAGGTGATGGCGTTCGTGCGCGATACGCAAACCTCCGCCGACGGCAGGGTCTATTCCAAGCGCTATTTGTCCGAGGACTACATGTTCTGCAAATGGGCGCGAAAGATCGGCATCAAGACCTGGCTGTGCCCCTGGATGGAACTCAAGCACACCGGCACGTTCACCTTTAGCGGCAGCCTCGCCACGCTTGGCCAGCTTTAAGTTTGGGAAGGGCGGTGGGTCAAATGCGGATGCCGCGATGTATAAGATAGGGCGGCTCTATTCAGGCGCCGTTGCTCACATTCGAAATATCAGCGACGCGCTATCTGGCGCAACTCTATCGCCGCATCAAGACACGGCATGCCGGCCGTCGATCTGTTTGGCCGCGTTGGACGCCGCCTTGCCCTGGAAGAGTTCCGCATCTTTTGCAAAAACGCGATCAACGCCGCGCTTCACGTACGGGGCGGAACACGTGCCGCACGGCTTAACGTCGGCAAGCGCGCCGCATGTCATTTTCTCGATCAGCTCAAAACGGCGGCGCCCAAACCAAATCTCATCGAACGACTTGGCCTCGAAGACGTTGCCCAAAATATATTCGTGATTGAAGTCGTTACAGCACGCCATCACGTCACCGTTCCATGCAATCGAGGCGTAATTCTGAATCTGATTGCAAGGCGCGGGGTCGCCGAGTTCTTCCTGACTGGTTTCGACTTTTACTTCGCCATGCCAATCCATGGCATACGAACAATATATTTCAACGCCGGGATAAGCGTCCCGAATGTGATCGGGAATCTCCAATCCTCGCGAACGGTCTGGAAGAATGTTCCAGATTGAGACTTCCGTCTTCGGGTGAATTTCCGATTTCAGCTGAAGAAAGCGGTCTAGATTTGCGCGAACCTTGTCGTATTGGGCGCCTTTGCGAATCCGTTCGTGCAGCTCTTTGTCGACGATCTCGAAACTAAAGACGATCTTGTCGAGACCTGCCTCGAGTACACCGCGCGCGCGGCGTTCATTGACCAAAAGTCCGTTGGTCCACAACAACGATTTAAAGCCGGCATCATTGATGATGCGGATCATGTCCGTCACTTGCGGGTGCAGCAGGGGCTCACCCATGACCGCCAAGCAAATTTTATCGGTCCAGCCGCGCGCCAATTCAGTAATGCGCTCGATGGTTTGTAATTGGATACGGCCTTGATTGTGGACCTTGTCGTCATGAATCGGACACATCGTGCAACGAACGTTGCAGTGAGTGTCGACTTCTACGCTGATCCATTCCAATTTCGAGTGCGTCATCGGCGTTTACTTTGCGCGTTTGGCTCGGCCATTTTGCGGCGAACTAGCGAGTTGGTCTCCGCCAGCATGTACAGCATCTCAGCGTAAGATGTGCAAACTTTTCAGTTAATAATTCATAAATGTGGATAAATATACATTTACCGTGCCTGAATTTGTGACTAAGGCTCGCGAAAACGGTGGTCTACTTACATTCGCGCACAAGAGAGACAGGAAACCGTGGCACAGGATCCGACACTCGATACGAATACCCAGGTTTGGAACAACATGTTCGACTGGGTCGCTTCCTATGGCGGCCAACGCAAGTATCCTAACGAGACCTTAGTCGTATGGCTGTTGGGATACGCGAAAGACGCGCCAACCCCGAAGCGAGCGCTGGATATCGGTTGTGGCTGGAGCCCAAGCATCAAGGTTTTTCTCGATAATGGGATCGATTATCACGGCCTCGACGTCACCGATAAAGGTTTTCCACCTCAAGATCTGCTGGCGACGATAGGCGCGGGCGGGCGGGTCATTCTTGAAGTATTTGACCCGCCGAAACTCGACCGAATTGCCGATGCCTCGTATTCACATGTCGTATCGACCGAAGCTCTACACCTGAATTCGACAGCAGACGCGATGCGAACTGTGATTGGGGAATCGCTTCGTGTGCTGAAACCGGGCGGACGCTTTTTTGCGACTTTGATGACGCCCGACTACTGGGTCCTCCGGCAGGGATACGCCGACTGGGTCAACGACGAAGTCATCGAAATCAATCAGAAGCACGTCGAGAAAGCGCGCGTCGGTGCGCGCTATTTTGTGTTCCGCGACGAAGCGCACATCCGGGATTATTTTTCCGGATTCAGCGATGTCTGGATCGGCAGCGAACATCGCGTTTTCGGCGACCGGCCCGAAAAATACATCAGCCACTGGCTCGTGAGCGCTCGAAAGTAATTTTTCGCACCCAGAGAGCGTTTGGGCTCCAAACCCAAACGCGCCGCAGGATTTACTCCGCCGCCTGCATCTCGCTCCGCCCCTCGCCGCCGTTCGCGCCCGCGGGCTTTGCGGGCGGGGTCCAGCGCAGGATCGGCTTGCGCGCGGCCTTGGTTTCATCGAGGCGGCGGCGCGGCGCGAGGCGCTGCGCGCCATTGAACCACTCGGCCTGATCACCCTGCTTGGCGCGGCGGGCTAGCGCCAGTACAGCGGCGATGAACTGATCGAGCGCCTGCTTGCTCTCGGTCTCGGTCGGCTCCATCAGCAACGCGCCGTGGACGACCAATGGGAAGTACATCGTCATCGGGTGGAAGCCCTCGTCGATCATCGCCTTGGCGAGGTCGAGCGTGCTAACGCCGGTGTTTTTCAGGAAGCGGTCGTCGAACACCACTTCGTGCATGCACACGCCGGGGAACGCCGGGGTGAGCTCTTCGCCCAATTTGACGCGCAGGTAGTTGGCGTTCAGCACCGCGTCGCCGGAGGCTTGGCGCAAGCCATCTGCGCCGAGGCTGGCGATATAGCTGAGCGCGCGCACGAACACGCCGAACTGGCCCTGGAAGCCTTTCATGCGGCCGAAGCTCTGTTTTGCCTCTCCTCTACCGGCGTGCTCGCGCACTGTGTAGCCGGTGTCGGTGGCGACCACGAACGGAACCGGCGCGAACGGCGCGAGTGCCGCGCTCAGCACCGTCGGGCCCGCGCCCGGTCCGCCGCCGCCGTGCGGGGTTGAGAAAGTTTTATGGAGGTTGATATGCATGGCGTCGACGCCAAGATCGGCGATGCGCACGCGGCCCACGAGCGCGTTGAAGTTGGCGCCGTCCATATAGAAGTACGCCCCGGCCGCGTGCACCGCCTTGGCGATGCCGATGCACTCGGTCTCGAACAGGCCGCAGGTGTTGGGGTTGGTGATCATCACCGCCGCAACATCATCGCCCAATCGCGCTTTCAGCGCGGCGACGTCGACGCGGCCCGCAGGCGTGGCGGGAATCGCCTCGACCCGATAGCCGGCGAGCGCCGCCGTGGCGGGGTTAGTGCCGTGGGCCGATTCCGGCACCAGCACGATCTTGCGGTGGGACTGGTTGTTGGCGTCGTGGGCCGAGCGAATGCACAGCAAGCCGCACAGCTCGCCGTGGGCGCCGGCGGCCGGGCTCATGGCGACGGCGTCCATGCCGGTCAGCGCGGTCAGCCAGCCGGCGAGCGTATCGATGACCTCATAGGCACCCTGCACCGTGCTTTCGGGCTGGAACGGATGGATATCTGCGAATCCGGGCAGCCGCGCCATCTTCTCGTTGAGGCGCGG
>JAGREB010000104.1 GCA_020446775.1 Paracoccaceae bacterium | reverse complement strand
GGCGACATGGCCGCGCAAATTCCCGCGAATGGCCGCAATCGCATCTGCCGCACGCTGCGTATCCGACAGAATTGCGCGCGCATACGGCAGAAGTTCTTCTCCATAAACAGTGAGTTTGATCCCGGCCGGCGAGCGTTCAAACAGGGTCGCGTCCAAGGTTTGTTCGAGAATATGGATACTTCGGGTGACCGCAGGCTGCGTGATGTTCAGATGGCGGGCAGCCTCGTTCAGGCTGCCGTGATCAGCTACCGCCAAAAACCTCCGTAAAGAGGGAATATCCATAATCTTACAATCTTAACTATATTTCAATGTGTCCGAAGAGCAACGCTGAATTCTAGTTATAATATTTCCTTATAACACCCTCAATATATTTGAATTGATATCATAACGCCGCAGGCAAAGATGCAGCCGCCTCAAAGCGTTATCGCGTGGGTAAAGCCCCCGGTAACCGGCCTCACATCGGTGATGGTTAGGGACGGCGGGGGTTCGAAACCCAAGTATCCGCCCTGGCGCTCGACACACGTCGACCGCACCCATCTCGAAAACCGGGACAGCGCGAGCGAGGTCATTGCCCACGTCCTAGGAATCCGAAGGGGAGTCTTTTTACATGAATACGAGAATGCTTTTGGCCGGATCTGCGGCCATCGCGCTCACGGTCGACCTCGGTTCGACCGCTTATGCGCAAGTCACCGGCCTTGAAGAAATCGTCGTTACAGCGCGTAAACGCAGTGAAAGCCTGATGGAGGTTCCGCTCGCCATCTCTGCGTTCTCCGCTGCGACGCTTGAAAAGATGGGCCTCACCGACATGACGGACCTCTCGACCTTCACGCCGGGGTTCCACTATGTCGAACAGGTCGGCGGTGGTTCAGGTCGAAGCGACCGCTCCTCCAGTGCCCTGCAATTCCGCGGGCTGTTCCTGGGGGCCGGCGCGCAAGGCACCACGGCCGGCGCGCTCGTCTTCATCGACGGCGCAGCCGTTATCGGTGGTCAGGCGCCCGCGTTCGTCGATATGGAACGGGTCGAAGTTTTGAAAGGCCCTCAAAGCGCCTACTTCGGCCGCTCGGTTCTGTCGGGCGCGGTCAACTATATTACGCGCACGCCCAGCATGGACGGCTTCAAAGGCCGGGTGACCGCATCGACCGCGTCCTACGGCACGAACTTGGTTCAGTTGAGCCTCGAAGGTCCGGTCAGCGACAAGTTTGCCATTCGCTTGAGCGGCAGCCACGATTTCAAGGGCGGGCAGTACGTCAACGCGAGCAACCGCGAAATCCGATTGGGCGCCGAAACGACGAACTCCGTCGCGGCGCAGCTGTTTTTCCAACCGAGCGACAACCTCACCGCCAAGGGCTTCTTCCACTACATGCGCCACGATGACGGCCCGCCGGCCCAGGCCGCTCTGAAAGCCTCGACCGGTGACTTTAACTGCAACCCGACGATCCGGGGCGGCTACTTCTGCGGTCAAATTCCCGATGCCGGCGATCTGCCGCCGTCATACATCTCCGGCTTCTACGACGTGAATGCCACCTTCCTGGCCGGGATCAACGATCCGCTGCAAAACTACCTTTTCCCGGCGAGCTACCGTCAGAAAGCGGGCCTGAAGCGCGATGCCATCAACTCAAGCCTGCGCTTCGATTATGAAACGAGCTCCGGCTACACGTTCAGCTCATTGTCCGCATATCACTACGATAAGGATATGACCCTGATCGACCTGAACTTCCGCCAGGAAACCGGCACCGGGATCTGGGCGCTCGAAGTGCAGAGCTTGAGCAAGGACTATAGCCAGGAATTCCGGATTGCTTCACCGCAAGATGAGGCGCTGCGTTGGTCCGTGGGTGTCAACTACCTGTATACCGACTCCCCGGGCGGCGGTGTCGGCGGCACCTATCCGTTCGGCACACTGCGCTCCTCAGGCGTGACCGCGGCCAAGACGGAAACTCCGGCCATCTTCGGCGGCGTACAATATGATGTTACCGAAGACCTGACGCTGTCGGTCGATGCCCGCTATCAATGGGATAAGATCTCACGTCAGCAAATCGAAGACCGCGACGGCAAAGCCCCGCCAAGCCCGGCAGGCGACAAGTACAAGGCGACCTTCAAGAGCTTTTCGCCGCGTATTTCGCTCGATTACCAGTACGCCGACAACTCAACCGTCTACGCGTTGTTCGCGCGCGGCTATCGGCCGGGTAACTTTAACTTGGTGTTGTTGACCCGTCCTCAATCCGTTGTCGACCAGTTCGCCCCGTTCGGAGCGGGCAAAACGGTCGACGAAGAAAAGTTGGATAACTACGAAATCGGGATCAAATCGTCCTGGTTGGATAGCCGTCTCCAGACCCGCCTTGCCTTCTATTACGATCCGTACTCCAAAGGCCAAAATACGATCACCATTCCGTTCACCAACGAATTCGGTGACCTCGATTTGGCCTCGGTGCTCATCAATACGGGTAAGGTGCACCTGAAAGGCTTCGAACTCGACTTCGACGCGGCGGCGACCGATAACCTCACGATTTCGGGTTCGTTGGCGATGGCTGATTCGAAAATCATCAGCTTCTTCTGCGGCGACGGCAACTCCGTCTACGGCTCGCCGGACTGTAACGGCAACCAGCTGCCGAAGGCTTCCAAGTGGACTTGGTCGTTGTCGGCCGAATACACCAGCAACCTGACTGACAAGTACGACTGGTTCGGTCGCGTCGACTACGCTCACCAGGGCAAGTCCTTTGTCGATTACTCCAACGTGGCCTGGCGTGGCCCGCAGGAAATCGTCAATGCCCGCCTCGGCATCCGTTCGGAAGAGCTGACCCTGGAAGGCTTCGTCACCAACCTTCTGAATGACGATACACCTCCGAGCGCGGAAATCGGCAACGACCTATTCACGTTCGCCGCCACCAACGAAATCCGCTACGCGCTGCCCAAGAAGCGCACCTTCGGCGTTCGCGCCGTCTACAACTTCTAAGGCGGACGTACCCGCGACAGTCAACGGCGGCCGGCTCGCTCCGGCCGCCGTTTTCTTTTGGACGGAAGCGAGGGTTGAAACGGCCGAATACCGGTCGTTTCGGATGAATGGGTTGAGCCGAGACGCGCTTCTGCGGTCTATGACTGTCGTGAATCCGCTCTCGAACCAGCGGTACTCCTGACTCAGGAAGGCACGCTCCTCGTACGTGCCTGATTGGGTGTAGGGCCCTAGGAAAATACGCATCACACCGATGACGATGGTTAGCGCATCGACAGAACAAGACGAGACGGAAACGTCGTCCGCGCTTTACGCGTGGTTTGTCGTGCTGGCGATATCGCTTCTGCAAATCGGCAGCCACATCGACCGCCAGATCATTACGTTACTGGTCGAACCGATGCGGCGGGATTTCGGGGTCAACGACACGCAGGTAAGCCTGCTGCTCGGTTTCGCATTCGCCTTGTTTTACGGCGTGACGGCTATCCCCATCGGCCGGCTCGTCGACCGTTTCCACCGGGTCCGCATTCTGGTGATTGCTGTCATCTTCTGGTCGCTGGCGACCCTGTGGTGCATGCTTTCGGACAGTTATTGGAGTTTGTTCGTCGCCCGGATGATGGTTGGGTTGGGCGAAGCAGCCCTGATCCCGGCTGGATTTTCGATCCTGAGCGATTATTTCCGCCCGGGGCGCATCGCCAGCGCCATCAGTTGCGTGACCGGGGCTAGTTTTGTCGGGTCCGGCGTGGCCCTCGCGTTCGGCGGCTGGGTCATCGATGCATTACCGACGAGTCCGACGGTCGTGCTCCCCATAGTGGGCGAAATTCGCTCATGGCAGCTCGCGTTTGGGTTCGCGAGCATTCCGAGCTTTGTGATCCTCGTCTTGTTTGCCTTCGTCCGCGAACCGAAACGCCGCGGCGCGGCACCTGCTGAAAGCCATGTGACTATCCGCGACATTCTCAAATACCTCGCATCCGACAAACAGCTCTGGATCGCAATCTTCGTCGGCATGTCGTTTATCAACACGTTCCAATACGGCATCACGGCGTGGGTTCCGACATTCTTCATGCGGACATACGGCTGGACAGCGAGCGAGATCGGCCAGATTTACGGGGCGGGCTTCATCATCTGCGGCACGCTCGGCACGGTCTCGGGCGGATGGCTATGCGACCGGCTGTACGACCGGATTGGACGGCGCGCGTTTGTCATCCTGCCACTGGCGTCCGCCGCGATCGTCGCGCCGATCATTTTCGTTTTTGCCATTGCCGGGAACGATACGGTCAGCGCGACGCTGCTGTTTCTGCTGACCTACTTTGGAACGATTTCATTCGGAGGCGCAGTCGGGGCGCTTCCCAGCCTCGCGCCGAACCGGATGCGCGGGCAACTTGTCGCCGCCTACATGTTATTGGGCACGCTGATCGGCCAAGGCGGCGGACCATGGATCATCGCGTTCTTCACCGACCATGTTTTCGGCGATCCGATGCTGATCCGTAATTCGATCGCTTCGGTCAGCACGTCACTGTTGATCGGCGCTGTGATCGTTCTGTTCATTGGACAGCGGGCGATTGCCCGTCACGACGCCGCAGCAGGTGCGCCCGGCGAACTCGTTTCGCGGCAGCATGGACATTGAATACTCGATTTTGAGACAGGAGTGAGGCATGCCTTTGGACGGAAACAATAACTTTCAACAGACCTTGCATCCGATGCTGCCAAAGCCCTCCTTGGAAGAGGCCGAGCGGCAGAGCTTTGCCAAGAGTCTGCGAGGCTACATTCAAAAGGCGATCCTTCCCGATCTCGAACCCGTGTACCAAGCCCGTGCCGCGAAACGATTCGAAAAGGAAACCGGCCATAGTCCTCGCGACCGCCATGAGATTCGCAAGACCATGGTCAAGGAACCCTACTTCCAAGCGTACGCCGCGCTGAATCGGATCGCGCAGGAACTTTTGTGGCTATCGGTGATCGAATCGATCGACCGGCAATACGACCAACTTTCGGCAACGGCGAAATCTTTAGCCAACAAGGTCGGATCGTATAAAGTTGATCGCGCGTTCACGCCGCCAAACTACGTCACCGCGCTCGATATCCACTGCATGCCCGGCGGCTACGCGCAAAATACCGGCGACGATATCGAATTCGCGGCCGGCGCCCTCTACGACCGTGGCGTCTATTTGTATTCAATGGGCTACGGCGGACCGTTCAATGACGACAAGGGCCGTTCGGTCGTCAACTACATCAAACGAAATCTCAAAGAATTCGCGCCGAAGACCATTCTCGACATGGGCTGCGCCATCGGGCACTCGACGTTGCCGTATAAAGAGCTGTTTCCCGACGCCAAAGTCTTCGCGATCGACGTTACCGAGCCGCTGGTGACTTATGCGCACCTGCGCGCGGCAGGCCTCGGCGTCGACATCACCTATGAACAGCGGAACGCCGAAGACACCGGCTATCCGGACGCCAGTTTCGATTTGGTGGTCAGCCACATTCTCTTGCACGAAACCTCGGGCAAGGCCCTGCCGCGCGTCCTGAAGGAGTGCCATCGGCTTCTCAAACCGGGCGGGTACATGATCCATGCCGATCTGCCGCCGTTCGCGAATATGACCGAGTTCATGCGCTTCATTCTCGACAACGAAACCTATTACAACGCCGAGCCGTTTTGGGGCGCGATGCGGGAGATGAATTTGGTCGATTTGTCCGCCAAAGCCGGTTTCCCGAAGGACAAAATCATGATGACGACCGCGCCGATGGCGATCCGCGAGTTCGCGGGCCGGGCAAAAGGCTACGACAGCGGCATCGTCGATCAACTCGCCAAGCGGGAATTCAAAGCCGGCGAATTTGCACCGGGCGCCGGTTGGGAAGTGTTGATTGCTCAGAAGGAGACCGCGTAATGGCCCGCGCACGTAAAATGACCCGCGTTGTTCGCGGGAAAAGGCCGATGTTCTTCGACGACATTACCGAAGATTTGTCGGTCTCGATGATCATGGTGCTAGCCCAGGAACTGAGCGTCCTGCGCGCGCGCCTCGATGCAGTCGAAGGGGCGACGCTCGCGAAAGGCCTGCTGAGCGAAACGGAGATCGCCGAGTTCGCCGACCGCGAGGACACGCTGGCGAACGGGGAAAAAGCACGTCAGGACCTCTTTTCGCGGCTGTTTTATCTCGTCCATCAACAGGCAGCCGAAGCAACCGGCGGCGATACGTCCACCCGGTACGCCGACGTGATCGCCGACATCACCAAAACCTAGCGTAACCGAGAGCCGCACAGCGCGCCACGGCGCGCATTGAAACGGAGAGCGATCGAAGTGGATACGAATATTTCCGTCCCGGACAATCTCGTCTCGCGCCTCGCGCAAATCGTCGGTGAAGACCATGTCCTGACCGGTGAAGCCCGGGAGTTTTATGCGACCGATGTCTACCGGCGCATGGAACTGCCGCTCGCCGTGGTACGGCCCGGGACCGTCGATGAAATGTGCAGCGCGGTGGCCGCGGCCTACGCCGCCGACGTGGCGATCGTCGCGCGTGGCGGCGGAGCGTCGTACACAGCCGGATATTTGCCGTCGACCAAACGGTCGATCATCCTCGACGCAGGCCGCCTCAACCGAATTGTCGAGATCAACCAAACCGACATGTACGTCACCGTCGAACCCGGCTTGACCTGGGCGGAACTCGACGGAACCTTGGCGAAATTGGGTTTACGCACACCGTTTCGAGGACCGTTTTCGGGATTGGCGGCCACCGTCGGAGGTTCGATCAGCCAGAACACCTTGGGCTTCGGAACCAATACCTGGGGCGTGTCCTGCGACAGTGTATTGGCGCTCGAGGTTGTCACGGCGGACGGCGCGATCTTCAAGACCGGGCAAGCCGGTTCGAAAGTCGGCAAGCCGTTCTTCCGGCAATACGGACCCGATTTGACCGGCTTGTTCACCGGCGACTGCGGCGCGCTCGGCTTCAAGGCCCGGATCACGCTTAAAATGATGAAGCGCCGGCCCCATTTCGATTGCGTCTCGTTCGGTTTCGATTCATTCGAACAAGCCCACGCCGCGATTTCGGAAATCGCCGGTCACGTGGCCGAAGAAAAAATGTTCGCGCTCGATACCGCGCTCCAACAAGGTCAAATCGGCAAGAGTTCGGATCTTTCAAACCGGGTCGATATGGCGAAGTCCGTTGTCGCGGCCGCAGAGAGCACGATCAAAGGCCTCAAGCAGATCGTCGGCATGGGGTTGGCGGGCGCAAAAGCGCTCACGGCCGCGCCATTTGCCGCGCACTACCTGTTCGAAGGATTATCCGAAGGCGAGACGAAAGGCCGCGCCGCGCTACTGCGCGGAATTGCAAAGAAGCATGGCCGGGAAATCCCAAATTCCGTGCCGCTCGTCGTGCGCGCCATGCCGTTTGCGCCGCTGCACAATATTCTCGGCCCCGCCGGCGAGCGGTGGGTGCCGCTGCATGGCATTCTGCCCGCCTCGACCGTGGTTGCATTCCACCATGACGTAAAACGAATCCTCGATTCATACGGCGAAAAAATGAACCAGCATGGCGTACATGTCGGCATCATTTTCTCCGCGCTCGGGACCGGTGCGTTCCTGTATGAACCGGCAATTTATTGGAAAGACGAACTCACGGTTTATCACCGCACGATGCTGGACGAGGACTTCAAGAGCGCGCTCCCCAGCTACCCCGCCAATCCGCAAGGCGCGGCGCTGGTTCGCGAACTGCGAACCGACTTGCTCGAACTGTTCCATCGCTATGGCGCCGCCCATCTCCAGGTCGGCAAGCAATACCCTCTGTTGCGCGATCGCAACCCGGGGGCCGTGGCAATGTTGCGCGCGATCAAAGCGGCAGTGGATCCAAAAGGGCTGTTCAATCCCGGCACGCTGGGCCTGTAAGGTTACAGGGGTACCGGCATGCCGCGCGGATACGTCAACGGCCCCTTCGGCCAGCTGCATTACCTCGACACGGCGAACGACGGTATTCCGCTGGTGTTGTGGCCGCAAGCCCCCATGACCTTGCGCCAATTCGATGCCGTCTATGACTTATTCGCCGCCAAAGGCCTGCGCGCCATCGGCATCGATCCGCCCGGATTCGGCGAGTCCGATCCACCCGGAATCGTTCCACGGATCGAAGATTGGGCAACATGTATACCCGCGGTATTGGATTCGCTGGGCTTAGACCGCGCGGTTATTGCCGGACATCACACCGGGGCAATGGTCGCCGCCGAGGTTGCGGCGTCCCACCCCGAACGCGCGATCGCATTGATTATGCATGGCACGCTATTGCCCACGGACGAAGAGCGAAGCCAGCGGCTAGCGCACTTCGACGCCCATGAGCGACAATTCAAATACAAGAGCGACGGCAGCCACCTGACCCACACTTTTGCCGTGCGATCAAACTTGTCGCATGGCAAAGCGAATGCGCAGCTATTGACGCGATACGTTACCGAACAATTCATGGGCCGTGGCCCTTTTTGGCACGGGCACCACGCCGCGTATTTGTACGACCTTGCTGCGGCCATACCGAAGCTAACGCTGCCCACTTTGCTGATCAGCAACACGGGCGACGTCATTCACAATCAAATCGAGGGCTTCCGGCGTTTGAAACCCGAGGTGAAATACGTGGAGCTGACGGGCGGTGGCGTCGACATCGTTGACGAACAACCGAAGGCCTGGGTCGGCGCGATTTGCGAATTCGTCAACGCGCTTTGAGCGATAAACCGCGATCGCCCATCAGGCTGCGGACGGACTTGCGTTCAAGTTGGTTCGGAATTGCTTCCACTCGGCTTCGATCAATCCGGCAACTTCACGCATTTGAGGCAGGATCGACCGTTCGATTTCCTGCGCCTTGACCGCAGCGTTGATAAAACGCGTGGCCAGGGATCCGAACGCCAATCCGTCGTTCATCAACGGAATCGCGATTGCCCCGTCCTTACTGTACAGCTCGCGTTCCTTGTCGCTGCCGATTTTCCAGCGGTTCATGAAACAATACCCGCGCCCACGCGCGAGCTTGATCGCGGCATCGACTTCTTCGGGTTTGACTTCGCG
>JAGREB010000103.1 GCA_020446775.1 Paracoccaceae bacterium | reverse complement strand
CCACACCGAAACCGACAGCAGCATGATATTCGCCCCGGCGAATCCCGCGACGGCCATGGCTTTGAGGAGGCGTTGATCCTGTGCATCGTCTATTCGCTGCAACGCGGCCGCATCGAACGGAACCGCTCGATATCCAAGGCGGCTGAGTTCCGTTGCGACAACCGGCGCCAGCGTGCCGTCACCGTCCCAGGACACCGTCAATCTTTTCAGAGTCAGATTGAGGCGCGCCGACCGAATTCCAGGGATTGCGAGAAGCGGCGTTTCGATGTCGGCGATGCAAGCGGGGCAGTCGGCATTTTCAATGATCAATGCCAACGTTGAGAGACCATCGGCATCGTGCTGGACGTAGGCCGATGGGTCCGCATTGGGAAAGCGTAACGCTTGCGTCGGACGCGTTCCAATTGCCGAGGTCGAAGTGGTCGTCGCGGGGCAACACACCGGCGCCGACCAAAGCGGTTCGGAAGCCGGTGGCGTAGATGCGACTTGCCGATTCACGGAATAATCACGTGGTAATCGAGTAAATACGGCTTCCCGCCGGGGCGCTCGGTCATCAAGCGCACGGACCATGAACCGGGCAGCGGGAGGTCCGTGTCCGCGATGTATTTGCCTTGTCCCTGCGAGGAGAGGGGGGCATCGAAATCGAAGCCTTCTTGGGTCGGGCGGACAAATCGGGCGGATACGCTTAAGTTGGTGAGCGGTTCGCCATTCGCGTCGCGAAAATCGACATCGATATGGACTCGCTGAGGACCGGTAGGTGAAAATTTTGCATCGACCGCCCATGCAAGTTTCTTTTGCGCGGCGACGTCCGATAACGAACGATTGAATTCAATACCGTCCCGGTAAGCCTGATGGCCGACCTCGCCGTTGAACGTCGAAAGTGCAAAGAACACAAAGGCAGCGTTAACGGCGCTTATGACCGCGAAAAATCCGACCGTCCAAAAAAGCACGGTCCATCCCGTCACCCTATTTGAGCGCACGCTTGCCGTGGGGTGAGATGCCAGGGCGCGCGTCACGGTTTCGGCCCCAAGAACACGCTATCGACGGCGACGGCATCGTCTTCCGCGTCGGGGTGGATCACGAAACGCACCGGTAAACTTTCCGATGTCACCGCCATGCGAGGTAACGTGATAAAGATACGAACCGAGCGCAACTCGTCGCCGTCGACCGGAACGCGAAGACCGCCGTCGGCGTCGTCACGCAATCCCACACCGGTCAGCTCGGCGCCATCCAGGCCATCGATGGTCAGAATGAAGCTTCGGCCCAGCCGCGCTTTGTTCAACAGCTTTACCGTATATCCGTTGCGGACCTCGCCACTCGACAAAAGCGTATAGGTCGGGTTGCGGTCGCGTAATACGCTGAGATCCAAGTCTTCGCGCTTGATCAAGGCGGTCAGCATGACGGCGCCGACGACGGCCAGGAGAACGGCGTAGATGATGGTACGCGGCCGGATCAGGCGGAAACTGGTTTTCTCGCCGCGTTGACGGCGCGCGATATTGACGTCGGTGTCATAGGCAATCAAACCGCTGGGGCGGCCGACTTTGGTCATGACAGCGTCGCACGCGTCGATGCACAACGCGCACTGGATACACTCGAGCTGAAGACCTTCGCGGATATCGACACCCATAGGGCAGGCGGCCACGCATTGACGGCAGTCGACGCAATCGCCGCGGCCATCCCATGATTCGCCTTTCTTGTGCGCGCCGCGCGGTTCGCCGCGATCGAACCGGTAGGTGATCGCCATGGCGTCTTCGTCGGTCAATGCGGCCTGAATGCGGGGCCACGGGCAGCCGTAGATGCACCACTGTTCGCGCGCGATCGCGCCCAATCCATAGGTGAAGGCTGCGAACACACCCATGAAAATATAAGCTTCCATGGGGGCCGTGAATTCGACCAACTGTTTGGCGAGTGACGGGGCATCCGCGAAGTAGAAAATCCAAGCGCCTCCGGTCAGCAATGCCACCAAAAGAAACACCGAGTGCTTGAATATCTTCTTGCCGAACTTCGATACCGATAACTGTGCACGATCGAGTTTGATGCGGCTGTTGCGATCGCCCTCGATGGCGCGTTCAATGACCAGGAACAGGTCCGTCCAAACGGTCTGCGGGCATGTGTAGCCGCACCAAACGCGGCCAGCCAGCGCCGTGATCAAGAACAGCGACAACGCGGCCAGGATCAATAGGCCGGTGATGTAATAGACTTCCTGCGGCCACAGTTCGATAAAGAAGAAATAGAACCGCCGGCCGGGAAAATCGATCAGCACAGCTTGATCGGGCGCGCCCATGCCACGATCCCATCGCAGCCATGGCGTGCCGTAGTACACGATTAACGTGACGGCCATGACCACCCATTTCGCGAGACGGAAGCGGCCCGCGACACGCTTGGGATAAATCTTCTCGCGCTTCTTATAGAACGAGCGGCGCGAGGCGGCGTTTACGGCTTCGACGTCGCTGGCTTCGATGCCGTGCGATGCGAGGATATCTGCGCGGCCCGGGTCACCGGGCCCCGCAACTGTTGCTGAACGCGAATCCATTTGGCAGCGCTTACTGCGCACCCTCCATGTTCATGGTGCTTTTTTCGCCGCCCCCCAGGCTATGCACGTAAACCGCCAAAGCGCGTACGGTCGGTGCTGGTAACCGTTCACCCCAAATCGGCATCGACGAATTCCGGGCTTTTGCGATCGTTTCAAAAATCGAGTCGCGATCGCCGCCGTACAGCCAAATCGAATCTGTCAGGTTCGGTGCGCCTTGATCACGCATGCCTTTACCGTCTTCGCCGTGGCAGGTGACACATTGTTCGGCGAACGTGGATGAACCGCGTTCCGCGGCTTGCGCGTCTTCGGCACGGCCCGAGAGTGAGAGGACGTATTCGGTAACGTCCGATACTTGTGCGCGGTCGAGCGTGCCGAGCGTCAAATACGCGGGCATTTCGCTGAACCGGCTGTCCATGCTGGCATTGCGAATGCCATGTTGGATGGTTTGCTCGATGTCGGCCAAGGTTCCGCCCCACAACCAATCATCGTCGTTGAGGTTCGGGTAACCGATCGCGCCTTGTGCGCCGGCACCGTGACATGGCGCGCAGTTGTCCTTGAACGCCGATCGCCCGCTCGCCAAAGCGAACGAGAACAGATCGGGGTCGTTTTCGATGTCGTCGAGATTCGCCGCCATCAATTCTTGCTCGATGGGGCGGCGGCTTTCCTGAAGTGCGGCGATATCTGCCGCGACGTTGGCGCGCTGCGACCAGCCAAGCGTGCCCTTAAGGTAGGTCGTCGCGAGCGGCCAAGACGGCATGGCGATCCAATAGCCGATCGACCAAACGACGCAGATCAAGAAAATCCAAAACCACCATCGCGGCAAGGGATTGTCGAGTTCGCGAATTCCGTCCCATTCGTGCGAGCGGATTTCCGCTCCGGTGGCTGGGTCTATCGATGTGCTGTTCTGCGACATGGTGATACCTACTTATTCATCATCGAGTGGCATGCGGGCGGCGCGGTCGAATTTCTTGCGGTTCGAAGGCCACATGGCATACGCCACGACGCCTGCGAACAGCACGAACAGGTAAACCAGGCCCCAGCTTTGAGCGAAGTGCGAGACGTCGGTGTGTGTCATGCCGTCACCGCTGGAATGCTTCGGCGTCGTACTGGCTGAAGTCGACCAGCGTGCCGAGCATTTGGAGGTACGCGATCAAAGCGTCGAGTTCGGTGACCGCGCGGCGATTGCCGTCGAAGTCGCGAACGATGGCGCCCGGATAACGTTCGAGCAATCCTTCGGTGTCGGCATCCGGATTCGCCTGAGCAGTAATGTCCGCCATGGCGTTCTCGATCATGTCGTCGGTGTAGGGAACGCCGACGATGCGGTTTGTCGCGAGCAAGTCCTGAAGGTGGTCGGTGCTGACCTGGCGATCGGCCAGGAACGGGTATCCCGGCATGATCGATTCCGGCACCACGCTTTTCGGCGAGGCGAAGTGGTCGCGGTGCCATTCGTCCGAATATTTGCCGCCGACGCGCGCCAAGTCGGGCCCGGTTCGCTTCGAGCCCCATTGGAACGGATGGTCATACATGCTTTCGGCGGCCAAGCTGTAATGGCCGTACCGTTCGACTTCGTCGCGGAGCGACCGGATCATCTGGCTATGGCAATTGTAGCAGCCTTCGCGGACGTAAATGTTGCGTCCCGCCAACTCAAGCGGCGTGTACGGCCGCATACCGTCGACTTTTTCGATCGTCGTATCGAGGTAAAACGTCGGCGCCAGTTCGACTAATCCGCCGATCGAAACGACGAGCAGCGTGCCGAGCAGCAGGAGGATAGAGTTTTTTTCGAATTTTTCGTGTTTGATCATAATTGCGCTCCGATCATTCGGCGGGGACGAGAGCGGGCGACGCCGCTTCCGACCGTTGGTCACCGCGCGCGGTGCGCCACAGGTTGTAGGTCATGATGATCGCGCCGACCAAGAACAAGCCGCCACCCAAGGCCCGGATCAGGTAGAAGGGATGCATCGCTTCGACGGTTTCAACGAAGCTGTATTCGAGGAAACCAAGCTGATCGTAGGCGCGCCACATCAGCCCTTGCAGGATCCCCGACACCCACATCGCAGAGATGTAGAGCACGATGCCGAGCGTCGAAATCCAGAAGTGCCAGTTGACGAGTTGCAGCGAATAAAGGCGCGAGCGCTTCCACAACCACGGCACGAGGCAATAGAGCGCGCCCATGCTGATATAGCCAACCCACCCCAAGGCACCGGAGTGGGTGTGGCCGATGGTCCAGTCGGTGTAGTG
>JAGREB010000102.1 GCA_020446775.1 Paracoccaceae bacterium | reverse complement strand
GTCAAGCGCCTGCACATCGCCGAGGCGTTGAGTTACCGCCGCGTCATGCCGGGGCGGGGATTAGGCGCATGAAACAAATCGAATTCAGCACGATGGAGTAACACATTGCCCCACACCATCCGCCTGCATCGCGTGCTCACCGCACCGCCGGAGAAAGTCTATCGCGCCTTTCTCGATCCCGACGCCAAGGCGCGTTGGATGCCGCCCAATGGCTTTACGGGCAAGGTGCATCACGTCGAACCCAAGGTCGGCGGGACGTACAAGATGTCGTTCACGAACTTCACCACCGGGCAAAGCCACGCCTTCGGCGGCACCTATCTTGAAATGGTGCCGAACGAACGGCTGCGCTATTCCGATACCTTCGACGACCCGAATTTGCCCGGCACGATGACGGTCACGGTGACGATGAAAGCGGTGTCCGTGGGCACCGAACTCGACATCGTGCAAGAGGGCGTGCCCGACGCGATACCGGCCGAGGCCTGTTATCTCGGCTGGCAGGAATCGCTGCAAAACCTGGCGCGGCTGGTGGAACCGAATATTCCTTAGCGGGCGTGATCCGGAAAAGTGAGCGCCGGTTTTCCGAAAAGATCACGCCCAGACAAAACGCACGGGCCAGACGATCCAATCTAAAACGAGTACGTTCTGGCCAGTCCGCCGCCGCCGCCCGATTACACCGGGACCGTTGCCGGGTTGTAGTCGAACAGGCCGAGGCGCATTTCGCCCGACGGCTTGCCGCGCAGCTTGGTGGGATCGTCGGATTGATAGATTTCGCCCTGCGTGCGCGAGTCGATCAACACCTTGTTGGCGCGCTGCTTGCGCGCGGCTTCGTAGCGCGTGAGCGCCTCTTCGACCGACGACGACGCGCCGAAGGCGCGGCCCAGCAGGACGCCGTCTTCGATGCTCATCGCCGCGCCCATGTCGAGGAACGGCAGCATCGGGTGCGCCGCGTCGCCCAGCAGCGATACGCGTCCGACCGTCCATTGCTCGATCGGCGGCCGGCCGAACATCGCCCATTTGAACAACTTGCCCGGCGGCGTGCTCTTGATGATGCCGGTGATGTTTTCGTGGAAGTCGCCGTAGACCGAGAGCATTTCCTCGGGCGTGGCCGGGATCGACCAGCCTTCTTCTTTCCATTTGTCGGTGCGCGCGATGCCGACGTAGTTCACTTCCTTGCCGTGGCGCAGGTAATAGCGTGTGAAGATGCGCCCGGGCCCGATGGCGACGGCAGAGCGGGTCGGCACCAGAAGATGACGGATCGGGTCGGCCGGAACCACCCCGCGGAACGCCACTTGGCCGGTGAAATCCGGCGCTTCGCGGCCGAACAGCGCGCCGCGCACGCCCGAGCGCACACCGTCGCAGCCGATCATCACGTCGCCGGTTGCCGTGGCGCCGTTCTCGAACGTGGCGGTGACGGTCTTGCCGTCCTGGGTGAAGCTCGCGAACTTGTGGCCGAGCTTGATGGCGTCGGGATCGTTCTTGCGCACCGCCGCCGCCAAACCTTCATGAATGTCGGCGCGGTGAATTTGGTAGTACTCGGCGCCATACTTTTTCCGAAACCCACCGAACTCCTGCGTAGTGTAAAGCACTTCGCCGGTTTGGTAGTGCAACCCAGCGCCGGATTCAGGCGTGTCGGCGTTGTCGGCCATGAATTTGCCGAGCCCGACATATTCAAGCCCGTGCGTGGCGTTGGGACTGACGGTCAAGCCCGCGCCGACTTCGGCTAGCGCGGGCGCTTGCTCATAAATCGTAACCTTGACGCCGGCTTTTTGCATCGCCAGCGCCGCCGTCAGGCCGCCGATGCCCGCGCCGACCAAAATCGCATGAGTTGTTGCCATGATAACGTCTCTCCCTCTTTCCATTCTGTCTTAAGCGGGCTTGTTCGCGCGCGGAAGCACGGTTTTCCTGAAAGGTTCACCTGTTGGTTGGTTTAGCCATAATGCGGGCGTGAGCGCTTGATCCAGATCAGAGTCGCGCCGCGGGTCGTAATTCACGCGGCTTTAACGGTTTCGATGCACAAGGTTCGTCATGTCACAAAAATCAAACCGAACATTTTTTGTTCGAACCGTGCTGTCGTGCGCCACCGTGATGGCCATGGCGATGACCGCTACGATGACCGCCGTAATCGGCGCCGCCCGGGCGCAGAATACTTTGCCGCTGGAAAAGCCGCTGTCGGCAGAGCGCCTGATGATGCCGTTGTTCCCCAACGGCTGGATCGAGGCGTCCAGCACACGCGGAAACATCGAAATGATCGACTATGTGCCCCAAGACCAGTCAGCGGGGGTTTGGCGCGACCGCATCACGCTCGAGGTTTATCACGACCTCAACTCGCTGCCGCTCGACGTGCTTTATGGCCGCATCCAAGCGGTCATGCGCGCGCAGTGCGACGGGGTGATTGCCGGACGATTTCAGTCGGGCGTCAACAACGGCTACCCCTCGGCGTTTTGGACCTTCGGCTGTAAGCGCAACCTGGGCAGCGGCATGGGCGAAACGCGCTACAGCAAGGCGATCCAGGGCGAGACCCGCGTTTATGTTTTGACCCGCGCATGGCAGACGCCGGTCTACGGCGATCAGGGGCCCGATATCCCGCAACGCGATATCGAAGACGCGGTGGCATTCCTGACCACCGCCGTGGTGTGCGCCGACGGCGATCCGAATCACGCCTGTCCGCAGCCGCGATAAATTTATTTTTTCACCAGCATCGGCCCGAGTGCGCGTCCGCCGAACACGTGGATGTGCAGGTGCGGCACTTCTTGGTGTGCATTGGCGCCGGCATTGGCGAGGATGCGGTAACCCGGTTCTTTCAGTTCTTTGGCCTCGACCACCTTCAAGACGGCCCGGTTGAGCGCGCCCATTTCGGCGTCCGAAGCTTTTTCGGCGAAGTCGGTCATCGACACGTACTTGCCCTTGGGGATCACTAGCACATGCACCGGCGCTTGCGGGTTGATGTCCTCGAACGCCAGCGTGTGCGCGTCTTCGTGGACCTTCTTGCACGGGATTTCGCCGCGCAGAATGCGGGCGAAGATGTTGTTGTCGTCGTAGGCCATGGGGTCGTTCAACCTTTTTTCTGGCGCGATTCTTTTTCGGCCACGCCCGATGTGCCGAAGCGGCGATCGAGTTCCGCCCACACGCGGTCCGGCGTGACGCCCTTCGCCGCCCACAACACCAACAGGCAATAAAGCAAATCGGCGCTTTCGTTGACCACGTCCTTGTCGGTTTGCGCAACGGCGGCGAGCGCAGTCTCAACGCCCTCTTCGCCGACCTTCTGGGCGACCTTGTGCAGGCCCTTGGCAAACAGGCGGGCGGTATAGGATGTCTCGGGATCGGCCGACTTGCGGCTCTCGATCACGTCATAAAGTTCGCTCAAAATTTTTTCGGTGGCGGCCATGGCGCGCTCCCAATTCCGGCTCGAACACGAGCCGATACGATGAAATAAGTTTACGACGCTTCGTCGGCGTTGCGAACCGGTAAACCGGCGGCCGCGAGCCGGTCCTTGGCGGCGCGTATCGAATAAGTTCCGAAGTGGAAGATCGACGCCGCGAGAACTGCGCTGGCGTGGCCGTCGCGCACGCCTTCGACCAAGTGATCGAGCGTGCCGACACCGCCCGAGGCGATCACCGGGACTTTGACGGCATCCGCCACCGCACGTGTCAGGGGAATGTTGTAGCCGACCTTGGTGCCGTCGCGGTCCATCGACGTCAGCAGGATTTCACCCGCACCGTAATCGACCATGCGCTGCGCCCAGGTAACGGCATCGATGCCGGTGGGATTCCGCCCGCCGTGGGTGAAGATCTCGAATTTGCCGGGGCCGGTCTGCTTCGCGTCGATGGCGACGACGATGCATTGGCTGCCGAACTTTTCCGCTGCGGTTTTGACGAACTCCGGCGTTTTCACCGCCGCGGTATTGATCGACACCTTATCGGCGCCGGCCAGCAAGAGTTTCCGAATGTCCTCGACCGTGCGTACGCCGCCGCCCACTGTCAGCGGCATGAAGCATTGCTCGGCCGTGTGCGCGACAACCTCGTAAAGCGTATCGCGGTCTTCGTGGCTGGCGGTGATGTCGAGAAAACACAATTCATCCGCGCCTTCGGCGTCGTAGACCTTGGCCTGCGCGACCGGATCGCCGGCATCCACCAGATCGACGAAGTTGACGCCTTTGACGACACGTCCGTCTTTCACATCGAGACAGGGAATGACGCGCACCTTGAGCATCACGCGGCTCCCAACAGGCGAATCGCGGCCTTGAGGTCGAGCCGGCCGTCGTAAATCGCACGGCCGCTGATCACACCGGCGATGCCCGAACTTGCGGCAGCTTTGACCGCGCGAATGTCGTCGAGCGACGACACACCGCCCGAGACGATCACCGGAATCGCGCAGGATTGCGCCAGTGCCGCCGAGGCCTGGACGTTGGGGCCGGTCAACACGCCGTCACGGTCGATGTCGGTGTGGATGATGGCCGCGACACCGGCGTCGGTGAATCGCTGCGCGAGATCGGCAACGGCGAGATTCGACGTTTCCGCCCAGCCCTCGACCGCGACCATCCCGCCGCGCGCGTCGATCCCGACCGCGATGCGGTCCGGATAGAGACGGCAGGCGTCCTTGACCAGTTGCGGCGCCTTGACCGCTGCCGTACCGAGCACCACGCGGCGCACGCCTGCGCCGAGCCACGCTTCGATGGTGGCGAGATCGCGGATGCCGCCGCCAAGTTGCAACGGAACGTCGGGTCCGACAGCGGCGATGATCGCGCGCACGGCCTCGGCATTCACCGGCTTGCCCGCGAAGGCGCCGTTGAGGTCGACGATATGAATCCATTGCGCACCGGCCGTGGCAAATTCCTTCGCCTGCGCCGCCGGGTTGTCGTTGAACACGGTGGCCAAATTCATGTCACCCTTGACCAGGCGCACGCAGCGGCCGTCCTTCAAGTCGATGGCGGGATAAAGAATCATCGCGCGCGCCCCGTCACGGTTTCCAAGCCAGGAAATTGGCGATCAACGCCAATCCGGTGGCCTGACTTTTCTCGGGGTGGAACTGAGTGCCTGCCATGTTGTCGCGCCCGACCACGGCCGTAACCTCCTGGCCGTAATCGACGGTCGCAATGACGTCTTCTTTGGTGCGGCAAGCCATCTGATAACTGTGCACGAAATAGGCATGGGCGCCGGGCGCGATGCCGGCCAGCAGCGCGTGCGGCTTGGCGATCTTGAGTTCGTTCCAGCCCATGTGCGGAATGCGCAATGGAAGCCCTTGCGAGTCTGTACCGTCCTTGAGTGCAACCACGTTGCCGTCGATCCAGCCGAGCCCGTCCGTTTCGCCGTGCTCGAACCCGCGCTTGGCCATCAACTGCATCCCGACGCAGATCCCGAGGAACGGCCGCGCGCGTGCGAGGACCGTTTCTTGAAGGGCCTCGACCATGCCAGTCACGGCATCGAGACCACGGCGGCAATCGGCGAACGCGCCCACGCCCGGCAATACGACGCGTTCGGCCTTGCGCACCAGTGCGGCGTCGGAGGTCACGTGGATTTCACCGCCATAAGTGCACTCGCGCGCGGCACGTTCGAACGCCTTGGCGGCGGACCTGAGATTGCCGGAGCCGTAATCGATGATGCAGACGGTCATGGAACAAACTGGGGTGGCGCGGGGCCCGGCGTTGGCGAACGGCGCGCGCCGGGAACGCTTTCGTTAAAGACTGCCGCCGAGCACGCCCTTGGTGGACGGAACCGCGCCGGCCTTGCGGGCATCGATTTCGGTCGCGTGTCGTAGCGCCCGTGCGAGGCCCTTGAAGCACGATTCGACGATATGGTGATTGTTCTCGCCGTACTTGTTCCACACATGGAGCGTGGCCCCGGCCGATTGGGCGAAGGCTTGAAACCATTCCCGGAACAGCTCGGTGTCCATTTCACCCAGCTTCGGCTTGGTGAAATTGACCTTCCAAATCAGGTACGGGCGATTTGACAGATCGATCGCCACTTCGGTCAGGGTCTCGTCCATCGGGATCACCGCCGAACCGTACCGGCCGATACCGGCCCGGTCGCCGAGCGCCTTGGAGACCGCCTCGCCGATGCAAATGGCCACATCCTCGGTGGTGTGGTGAAAGTCGATATGCAGGTCGCCCTTGGCCTCGACTTTGAGGTCCATCAGACTGTGGCGCGACAGTTGTTCGAGCATGTGATCGAGAAACCCGATCCCCGTGGCCACGGTATATTGGCCCGTGCCGTCGAGGTTAACTTCAACGGCGATTTTGGTTTCCTTGGTCGATCGCTCGACCTTGGCTGTGCGCTTGGTGGTTGCCATAATTTCGCTATCCGTGTCTCGATCGCGGGGAAGCATCCCTGTTTACGAATAAATCTTGATTTCGCAAGCGGGTAGCCAACCGCGAATGCGGCGCCTTTTAGCAGGTCAGAGGCCTTTCGCCCAGGCCGTCGCGAGACGACACAGTATCCAAATGGATATCTGCACGAATTAAGTATAGTCGCCATCGCGCCGCTTGGGCACGCGGTAAAATTGTGTAACATGGAAATCTGACAGAACGTCAGGGATCATATTTTTTCGCCCGCCGGCGCGCGGCGCCTGGGCGACAAGGTTAAAGACAACAAATCGGGTAAAGAACAGTGGCAGTCATCGCAATGAAATCACGCGGCAGAGGCCGGCAACCGAGCGCACGCGGCGGCGGACCGGATCCCATCGACATTCATGTTGGAAAACGGGTCAAACTTCGCCGCACCTTACTTCACATCAGTCAGGAACAGTTGGCCGGCGATATCGGCGTGACGTTCCAACAAGTCCAGAAATACGAAAGCGGGCACAACCGCATCAGCGCCAGCCGGCTTTACGATATTTCGCGCGTCCTGAATTGTCCGATCGCCTACTTCTTCGAGGACATCAACGACGACACCGTCGGCGGCCGGCAAATGCCGACGGCGCGCGACGTCGAAGGAATGAGCGAAGAGGCGGCGGGCTTCGAGGCGGATCCGATGCAACGCACCGAATCGCTCGAACTCGTGCGCGCGTACTGGCGCTTACACAGCACGGACCTGCGCCAGAACGTTCTCGACCTTTTGAACAATATCTCGCGGCGCGAGTAGCAGCCGTTCTCGAGACGACGACACGCTGCCGCACGGCGGCGTGTCGTTTTCTTTAGGGGTTGAGGCGGTAACCGCCCGGTTCGGTCACCAACAGCTGCACGCGGTTGGGATCGGGTTCGATTTTCTGACGCAAACGATAAACGTGCGTTTCAAGCGTGTGCGTCGTCACGGCCGCGTTGTATCCCCACACCTCGCCAAGCAGCGTTTCGCGCGAGACGGTTTTGTTCCCGACGCGATAGAGAAACTTGAGAATCGCGGTTTCTTTTTCGGTCAGGCGGATTTTTTTCTGCCCGTCGCCGACCATCAGCATTTTCGCCGCCGGCTGAAACTTGTAGGGCCCGATGATGAAAATCGCGTCGTCTGATTTTTCATGCTGGCGCAGATGCGCGCGCACGCGCGCCAGCAGCAACGCCATGCGGAACGGTTTGGTGACGTAGTCGTTGGCGCCGGACTCAAGCCCGGTGATGGCATCGTCGTCGGAGTCGGCCGCGGTCAGCATGATGATCGGCGAACGTACGCCCGATGCCCGCATCTTGCGGCAAATGTCGCGCCCGTCCGAATCCGGCAGGCCGACGTCGAGCAGAATCATGTCATAGACCCGCGCGAGGGCCCGCTCGTGCGCGGCGGCGCCGGTTTCGACCTCATCGATTTCATTGAAATCGCCCTGGGACGAGATCTGCTCTTTGAGCGCCCGGCGCAGAAGCTCGTCGTCATCGACGATCAGAAGTGCGCGTCCCTTGGTCATGGTGGTCTTCGGAGCGTCCCGGCAAAAATTGTGTAACTCGAATTGGAACGGTAACTTACAGGGATTCCATGCTTTTTGGCGGATTTTTTCGCGTTGGGATAAGCATAGGTAGACCGCCGCCCCGGGGCTGGTGACGGCCAATCTTGGTGCACGCTGGCGGCCAAGGTTATATAAGCCCGCAAGATTTTCGATTCCGGAAACAGTGGTTAAACGTCTTGTTTCACATGCCGACTTCGTCTTCGTCCTTGTTGGAAGCCGTTGACAGGGCCGTCGCCGACCTTAGGCGCGGAGCGGCCATCGTCATTGCCGCGTCTGGCGGCAGGGGCGGCGGCGCAAGTCTGGTCCAGGCCGCCGAGACGGTGGACACCGGAGTCGCCGAGCAATTCGCTGCGGGCGATGTCGGCAAAGGAGCCGTTGCCGTCACCGGACGGCGCGCGGCCGTGTTGGGTTTGAGTCATCAAGGCGCATTGGCTGTGACGCTGCGTTCGCAATCGCCGCTGTCGCGCGATGTGCTGGCACCGTTGATCGACCCTGAAGCCCAAGGCCCGGTACCGCCTCCGGGTGTGACGGCCGAACCGGCCGCGCCGGGGTCGGCCGCTGACGCGGCAATACGATTGGCCAAGATCGCGAGATTATTGCCCGCTGTGGTGATCGCGGATTTGACGGCAAGCGATCCGGCAGCTTGGGCGCAGAAACACCAACGCGCACTTGTGACCGCGGCCGAGATCGAAAGCTTCGAGCGTCGGCAAGCCGAAGATTTGCGCATCGTCAGCGAAGCGCGCGTCCCGTTGGCCGACGCCGAGAATTGCCGGCTGGTCTCGTTTCGCCCGCGCGACGGCGGCGCGGAACACCTCGCGATCGTGATCGGCTCGGTCGATTCAAAACGGCCTGTTCTGACGCGGCTGCATTCTGAATGCTTCACCGGCGATCTGTTGGGGTCGCTGCGGTGCGATTGCGGCGATCAGTTGCGCGGCGCGATGCAGACCATCGCCAAAGACGGCGCGGGTGTCTTGTTGTATCTGGCGCAGGAAGGCCGCGGCATCGGCCTGGTCAACAAACTGCGCGCCTATCGACTTCAAGATTTCGGGTTCGACACCCTCGACGCCAACGAACAACTTGGGTTTGACGACGACGAGCGCGTTTATCAGCCCGCCGCGCAAATGCTGCGTCAGCTCGGCATCGGCAAGGTCCGTTTGCTGACCAACAATCCGGCCAAGGTCGGCGCCCTGGCGCGGCATGGCATCGAGGTTGTCAAACGCGTGCCGCACGTGTTTCCCTCCAACGAACACAATCGTTCCTACCTTGCGACCAAGGCCAAACGCTCGGGACACCTGTTCTAGGTCTGGCGCGTTCGAGGTCCCGTGATTCCGGGCTTTGCGCGGCTGCAGCTTTGACCGGGCAAGACTTGCCCCGAGGACCGATTCGGCCCTGCGACGTTTTATGTAAACTATTGAATTAAATAAGTTTTCGGTTGGCACGAAAATTGCGAGTCCAGAGGCAAACCGGATTGCAAAGCAACCGAACGCCATGGACCTGACGCCGACCCCGGGCACTACGCGTGCCGTCTACGATCCTTCCACCGCCACCCTCGTGCGCGAAAAGAACGCGCGCGACCGGACCAATTTCGCTGTCCCCAATATTGCCGTCCCAAGTGCGACAATTTCTGACAAGTCGCCGGACAAAGCGATTGAGGAAATCACCGTCAAAGGAACGCCGCCCGACGACAGCAAGATGTCGTTCTGGGACTTCATCGATTTCATCAATCCGCTGCAACACATCCCGGTGGTCAACACCATCTATCGCGAGTTGACCGGCGATACGATCAAGACACCGGCCAAGCTGGTCGGCTCGACCTTACTGGCCGGACCGGTCGGCTTCGCCACCGCCATGGTCGACAGCATCATCGAAGAAAAAACCGGCAAGGACATGGGCGGCCATGTCATGGCGATGTTGCGCGGCGACGAAAATGCCGATGCCGGACCGACGCGGATCGCCAACGAACGAACCGGCGCGCAACCCGTCGCCGTGGCCGCGGCCGATCCGCGCGAGTTCATTCCCGAGATGCCCGCGTCATCTCTTCCTGCGCAAGCATTGACCACGCAAACAACGGCCGCGCCGGCGCCCAACGGCGCGCAATCGATGATTACGGCGGCGCAAATCGCGGCGAAAGCACAAGTCGCCATGCCGGTGCGCGCCTATGGCGCGATTCGCAATTCCGATTTGGGCGCGGCGGCGGAACCGGT
>JAGREB010000101.1 GCA_020446775.1 Paracoccaceae bacterium | reverse complement strand
CTGGGTGAGGCGGTCGCCGATACAGTTGATAGCATTGAGGACCTTGGCGGTTACCACGCTCAATTCCTCCCGTCGCAACGGGCAGCGGTGTTGGGTCCGCTTGTGATTGCCGTAGCCGCCGCGGCCGGAAGCTGGGTTGCGGCCGCGATCATGCTGACCACGTTGATCCCCTTCGGGTTGGGGTTATGGCTTGCGGGAACAGCCGCCGGCCGTGCCGCGGATCGTCAACTGAGCGCGCTCAGCCGGTTGTCGGGGTTATTTGTCGACCGCGTTCGTGCGCTGCCGGTGATTACGGCATTCGGCGCCGAAGATCGCGTCGGCCGACACCTTGCCGACGCCACGCGCGAGGTTGCGGCGCGCACTCTATCGGTCCTCAAAGTCGCGTTCCTTTCAGGGGCCGTACTTGAATTCTTCGCCGCGTTGTCGGTTGCACTGGTGGCGGTCTACTGCGGATTCAATTTGCTTGAACTGCAGCCGTTTCCGTCGCCCGAAAAATTGACGCTTGCCCAAGCTATCTTTGTGCTTGCGCTTGCGGTCGAATTTTATCTGCCGTTACGGCGGCTCGCTGCGGCCTATCACGACAAGCAGATCGGCGAAGCCGCGATGGCGCGTCTGAATACATGCCCGTCCCCCACCGTCGAATCGCCTCAGCGGCCATTCGACGCGCCCCCGGAAATCGAACTCGAGAACGTTGTCATTGGCTATGGCGGCTATGGCGAAACCCAAATCGGTCCATACTCACTGAAAATCCCTGCTGGATCGGTTACCGCGATTTGCGGTGCGACAGGGGTTGGCAAGTCGAGCATTTTGCATGCTTTGCTCGGCCTTGCGCCGGTGGTCTCTGGTTCGATCACCGTCGACCGGCAGGGCGACAACTTGGGACGCTTGCGGGCGAACGTCGGATGGGCGGGCCAAACGGTCGCTCTCATTTCCGGGACGCTTAAAGAAAACATACGGCTCGCCCGGCCAAATGCGAAAGACTCCGCGGTGGAGGATGTCGCACACCGCGCCGGACTCGGTCCGCTTATCGCGGCGCGCGGGCAGGGACTCGACCTCATGCTCGATCATCGTGGATCCGGCTTGTCCGGCGGCGAACGGCGACGGATCGCCATCGCCCGAGCGCTGCTCAAGGATGCACCGGTTTGGCTGCTCGATGAACCGACGGCCGACCTCGATGCCGAGTCAGCCGCCGCAATCGCTGACGTACTGCTCGCGGCGGGCGCAGGAAAAACGATTGTTCTTGTTACGCATAGTGAAGCTCTGGCCGCCCGTGCTGAGAACTGCGTGAATCTGTCATGACGCGTCGCGACTTCGACACAACGATCGGTCAAGCCATCCGGCAGCAACGCAAAGACGTGCGTTTAGCGATAGTTGCGGCCTCGTGCGCCGCTGCAGCGAGCGTATTTTTGATGGGTTTATCGGGATGGTTCATCACGGGCGCGGCTTTTGCCGGTTTGGCCGGACTCGCGGCGGTGCAGTCTTTCAACTATCTCTTGCCGAGTGCGGCCATCAGATTGCTTGCCATCATTCGAACCGTGAGCCGGTATGGCGAACGTCTCTATAGTCATCGCGCCGCCCTCAATGCGCTCGCGGCGATCCGGGCGCGCATATTCGATCAAATCCTTCGCGTGCGCGATGTTCGCGCTGTATCCGCCGGTGACGCCGTTTCGCGGCTGATCCATGACATCGCCGCTCTTGAAGACAACCTTGTGCGTCAACCTTCTTTACCGGCGGCGGTGATAGCGGGCATTGTTGGAATCGGTCTGACATTGTTCGCTGGGCCATGGGCGGCCTCGGCGCTATTCGTTATCCTATGCGCCATCCCTCTCCTCATTCGAAACGTCACACCGCGCCTCTTGGGCGATTCGGCAATCCGCGTTGCCGAACTGCATGGTGCGTTAAAGGCCGCCGCCGTCGATTATGCTGCGGCATCGCCTGAAATCGTTGCCTATCAATTCGTCAATCCATTGCGAGAGGCCCTCGAATCACAGGCGGCGGCTTTGGACTCGGCGCGCGTAGCGTACGCCCGCGCCGAGTCTACGATCGGCGCCGGCCTGACGGCGGCGAGCGGGTTGGCCGTTGCCGCTGTGTTCGGATTGACGCAAAGCGGGCCCGTAGAAACGATCCTTGCGGCGTTTGCCGCAGCGAGCGCTGTTGACGCATTCGGCGGATTCGCACGCAGTCTGTCACGTGATTCCGTTGTCGCAGAATCTATTCTGCGTCTTGAGTCGCTGATGAAAGTTGGCGCGCCGAACGCCGACCTTCCCGCAAACGAGTTGGGTGAAGTCGGCACGATCGAAATATCGTTCGGTGGGGCGCCAGCGACCTTGGTCAAAGGCACGCGCGCCGCGATCGTCGGGCGTTCGGGTTGTGGGAAGTCTTCGCTTCTTGAGGTGCTGGCGGGTTACCGTCCGGCAGAGCGAACGAAACTCGTAAGCATAAATGGGCATTCGCTATCGGATTATCATCCCTTTCAATTGCGGCAGTCATTTGCATTGTCGCCGCAAGACGCGCAGTTAATTTCAGGAACAATCCGCGACAATCTGCGTGTCGCGCGCCCCGGCGTTACAGATGACGATGCTTGGGAGGCGATGGAAATCGCCTGTATCGCGGCTGATGTTCGTGCGTTGCCGGACAAGCTTGATGCTTGGGTCGGCGATGGCGGCAACCGTTTGTCGGGCGGTCAGCGCAAACGGTTGTCTCTCGCACGCGCGCTTCTCGCCGGCCGGCCGTGGTTGCTCCTCGATGAGCCAACCGAAGGCCTTGATTCCGACTCAGAGTTGCGTCTGATCGCGAAATTGGAGCAATGGCTGGATCATACCGGCACCGGCCTTATCGTTGCGACTCATCGCCCGGCATTGCTCGCGCTTGCCAAAACGCGGCTCGATCTGGATCGTCAAAGAATTTTTGCGAACGCCGCCGCGGAACCGCGAGCTCGCGATTGAGCTGACTTCGGTGGTTGTCCGGCCCTGTTTGAGTTAAGTCCAGCCAAGTCGGCGATCAAATTTGCCGTTTTTGTCAATGCGTCGGGCGCAAGTCGATAGAAGACGAGTTTCGAATCGCGCCGCGTATTGACTAACTCGGCTTTGCGCAAAATTGCGAGTTGCTGTGATAACGCCGGTTGGCCGACACCAGTGATTGATTCGAGTTCGCTAACCGATTTTTCGCCGGTCCGTAACAGAGTAAACATCAATCGAAGACGCACTTCGTGACCGAGAACTTTTAATACTTCGGTGACGGCGTCCAGTTCTCTTTCATTGATTTTGATGTTCATCGCTTTTTCGCCGTCCCGCTGTCGGGCTTAAAGCGGTGGAACCAGCAATCCTCATCGGTTGAGGTCAGCACGCTGTCCTGGTCAGCCGATGGAGGCAGCAACACCTGGTCGCCGGGGTGCCACCCCTCGGGGACGACGGCATCGTCTTGATCGACCCGTTGCAGCGCTGCGAGGACCCGCAACATCTCTTCGACCGATCGGCCGATCGTGGCGGGATAGCACAGGGTTGCACGAATAATTCCGTCGGGGTCGACGAAAAAAGAGGAACGCATCGTGGCCGCATCGGGTGCGCTATCCGAGATCATTCCATATGCGCGGCCAATCACCAGCGATGGGTCTTCAACGATTGGGAACGCGACCGTGACTCCAAAGTGGTCGCGGATCGCGCGAATCCATCCCAAATGGGCGTAGAGACTGTCGACGGAAATCGCGATGAGCTGGCAATCGAGAGATTTAAACTTGTCGTGGGCGCGCGAAAGCGAAACGAATTCACTTGTGCAAACGGGCGTGAAATCGGCCGGGTGCGAGAATAGAAGCACCCAATGGCCCCGAAAATCCGACAAACTGATCTGCCCCATTGTCGACCGCGCTTGAAAATTCGGCGCGATATCACCGATTTGCAAAACGTTCGACGCTGGCGCTGCTGTATCGTCTTGGGCCAAATTTCGGCTCCATTGCGTTCTTCTGTCGATTCAGAAATTTAATCAATTAATCTATTTCAATAAACAACAAATTATCTCGGTTTTTGCAGCGAGCTGCGCCCTGAGCCGCGCTGGGCTCGGCGCGCATGCGACATTTCACCACCGCATCTGTGCTCCGAAAAGTGAGCCGCTGCGCATTTTGATTACAAGAAATTATATATGAGAAATATGCCGCACAGGACCCTCTTTGCTCACCATCACGCTATAATACTTATTTATCAATTAGTTATAAGTTTACGTGGGCGATGCTCCCGACGCCGAAGGCTATTGACTATTATAATTTAATAGTTATGTTAAATCATATAATGATAATCGTTATCATTAACTGCCCTGAAGAGGAAACAAGCAATGACATCTACAGAAATGACACAAGAACGCGCACCGATGCCGCGGATCAATGAACCGGCGCCGGCCTTTTCCGCCAAGACGACGGACGGACCTCGTTCGCTCGCCGATTACCGAGGCAAATGGCTCGTTTTGTTCTCGCATCCGGCAGACTTTACGCCGGTGTGTACAACCGAGTTCATGGGGTTCGCCCGGGCGGCAAAGGAATTCACGGCATTGAACTGTGAATTGCTTGGCTTGTCGATCGACTCAAACTACGCGCACATCGCTTGGTTGCGCAGCATCGAGGAGAAATTTGGAGTTCAAATTCCCTTCCCGATTATTGAAGACTTGTCGATGGCGGTCGCAACGAGCTTCGGCATGATACATCCCGGTGCGTCGGATACGTCGGCCGTGCGGGCCACGTTCCTGATCGATCCGGAAGGCATTATCCGGGCGATGGTCTACTACCCTATGTCAAACGGCCGGTCGGTCGATGAGGTCCTCCGCCTATTAAAGGCCCTTCAGACGTCCGACAAAAACAAGGTCGCAACGCCGGAAGGCTGGCAGCCAGGTGAACCGGTCATCGTTCCGCCTCCGCAAACCGTTGCTGCCGCCAAAACCCGGGCAAGCGAAGGATATGACTACACCGATTGGTACTTCAGTAAGAAGCAACTCTAGTTTGCCGTGTCACCGGCTTCGCGCAGATCTCGCGAAGCCGGTGATTTTTACTGTTGCCACGGATAAACGAGTTTGGACTGAATACGTGATAGGCCGAGGACTGACCGATAGTTCGGAATCCATTTGGCCATCGTCATCTTCGAAATAGCGGCGGTCGCTTCTGCCTTGGCGTTTATGGTTGACGCCTCGTTTTCACCGCCACTCCGAGACACGCGCAAGTAACGTCAGTTATTGCGGGTCTTTTTGACCATTCGATCCTGAGCAAAACGTCTTGCCGGTGCGTGGTCTCCGGAAACCAAGTTTGGAAAGGATCGCAGACGCCTGCGAAACCGGGCCGACTTTGGCGGAGAGGCTCAGGATATCTCTAAGCCTAAGACTAGATGGCTGTGGCCGCAGTCTGTTGCGGGCAATTCTCTGCCAAATTCCCTGTTAAACAGGGAATTTACAGGGAAATTTCGCGATTTTGGGCGTTATTGTCGCTCAGCAACATCAAGAAAACCCGACGAACTGGGCCTTTCTATGGTAAATTCCCTACTCACCCGAACAGGGAAATATTTTCGCCGAACAGGGAGATATTTCAGGGCAACAAGGAAATGTGATGCGATATCAGCGACCGGAATTTCCGGCGGTTGACAACGCGTTTTCCAAGCTTCATCTCCCCTGATAAGTCAGCGGATTACGTTCGCTGGCGAAAGTGCCGTTAGGATTTGAGGAGTCCATCATGTCAGTTAACCCGCAGTCGCTGTTCGATAAGATCAAGGCCTTGCCGGCAGAACGCATCATTGAAATCGAAGACTTCGTCGATTTCATCGCAACCCGTGCCCAGGATCGTGCGCTTGCCCGTGCGGCCGCAGCAGCAAGCATCCCGGCGTTTTCCAGCATATGGAACAATCCCGAAGACGATGCCTACGATGCCCTTTAAGTTTGGCGATGTGGTCCTGGTACCGTTCCCATTTACCAGCCAGACCGCATCCAAGAAACGGCCAGCAGTCGTTATTTCATCATCGGCGTATAATTCATCAAGGCCCGATATTGTTGTCATGGCTGTGACCAGCCAGCTTCGCAAAGACGCAGCGTTTGGAGAGGTCTGGGTCGTCGATTGGCAAATGGCTGGGCTACTTAAACCTTCGGCAATCAAACCTGTGCTCGCGACATTAGAGCAAACGCTTGTTATTAAGCGTCTTGGCTCGCTGTCCGACCGGGACTTGCCGATTCTGCGCAATGCGATTCCACAAATCCTTGGTTGAATGTTGCCGCGGTGAGATTGGGATAATGCCGCGAGGGAGAGCCGCTCCTCGTCCTTGAAAATCGAGCGCACTGCGGGCACAACATATAGAACAGCCTCGTATATAAATGGTTTCTCGCAGCATCATTCTCGACGACCTCAATGGCACGTAAACCCCAATTGACTCCCGATACGCTCGCGGCACTCGGCGTGCAGCGGCTCGCGCGGATCGTTCTCGACGAAGCGGAGAGAGTTCCGGCGTTCCGCAAGCGCGTGGTCGCGGCGTTGGCGAGCACCGCCGGGCCGGATGCCGTCGCTAAATTGATCGACCGGCGGCTGCTGGCGTTGGAACGAGCCCGCGCCATGGTCGGGTGGGAAAAAGAACGCGCCTTTGCCGAGGATCTCGACGCGACAGTGAGGGTCATCACCCAGGAACTCGCGCCGTTGAGTCCCATTCACGCCGTCCAAAGATTGCTACGCTTTGTCGGCGGCCATGACCGGGTGTTCGAGCGCATCGACGATTCGAGCGGGCGGATCCAGGACGTTTATTGGCGGGCGGCAGGGGCCGTGCCGGAGATTATCGCGAAGATTCTGCCACGCGATCTCGCCCAGATCCCGATCTGCTGACGGCTATTCTCGAGCGAGACACGCACGGCCTCGCGCGACAGGTCGCAGTCTCCGTCGCGCCGTTTCTGCCCAAACCGCTGCTGCCGGAGTGGGATCGGGCCTTGTCCAGCGGGGCGAGGCGAGGTCGTGGCGATCATGGGGTCGAAACCGGGACGCCATACCTCGAAGTCCGGCAGGCCATCGCCGATGCGCGCGGCGATCTCGACGGTTTCATCATGCTTGAGGCGAAGTTGCCGTACTGGCAACAGAATCCCCTGAGAGTGGCCGAGCGCCTGCTGGCCGGGAAACGACTGGACGAAGCCCTGAACTGGGCGCGCAAGGAACGCGAGGGAGGGTTGGCGTTCGCCACGGCCGCGGATATTGCCGACGGGCGGATAAACCGGGTCTTCGATCTTGAGCGCGTTCGTCTGGAAGCCAAAATCCTCGAAGCCAAGGGTGATCGAACGACGGCCCAAGCGATCCGCTGGGCCGCGTTCGACGCGACACTCAACGTTGGACTACTGCGCGACTATATCAAGAAGCTGGACAATTTCCTGGAACAAGACGAATTGGATAGGGCGTTCGCTGTCGTGGCCTGCAGTAAGATGATCTATGTCGCGCCTCAGTTCTTCATCGAATGGCCGCGGCTCGATCTCGCCGCTAAACTCGTGCTCGACCGGGTCGACGTCTGGGATGGTCGCTAATATGACGTGCTCGCGAACGCGGCGGGGGAACTCGAACACGATCACCCACTCGCCGCCATGGTACTCTATCGCGCGCTGTTGAACGACATTCTGGGCCGGGGGAAATCCCAAGCCTATCACCATGGCGCCGGTTATCTCGCCAAGCTCGATGGGCTTGCCTCGAGCGTCGCGACCGACCCGCGCCTGGAGAATCACGTGACCTATGTGCTCGGGTTGCGTAAGGCCCACGGACGGAAGTCGGGCTTCTGGCGTCTCGTCGAGGGCGATGCGCTTCGTGCCTCACGATGAAAATTCAGGTGCCGGTCCCTCCCATTTACCCCGTCCGGTCGTATTCATGATGCAGTCCGGCGAGGTGAGGGTGGGCGATGATGTTGCCTCGACGCTGAATGGGTCTTGGAATCGGTGAATCTTTCGCCAAAGATAGATGTGTCCGGGCCCGATTGTAATATCGGGCATACGATTTCAGAGTCCGACGCAAGTGTGATTCGCCGAAAGTGATGGTGTGATCCAAGCACTCTCGGCGGATTGAGCCGATGATCCGTTCTGCGTAGCCGTTTTGCCATGGTGACCTAGGCGCGGTCGGGTGGTCTCGAATTCCAAGGCAATTCAATCGTCGCTTGAAGACTGCACCGTTGTGAAATCGCTTCCAATCGTGCCCCCTGTCCCTTCTTTATACTTGGTCACGCACCCGATCTTCAGTCGAAATATCTTCAACGCGCTGCGAATCGGCAAGAGGTGATGACACTGCCTGATCCCGATCACATCGATAGGATGATCCAGTTGCTGGCGCATATCGTCGGGCCTGGCGTGTAAACGGCCATCGACAACCAACGGCGTGCTTTCGACCGGCTCGATCTCATCAAAGTCGTACCACAGGGCCAAACCAAGCGATTCAATTGACTGCGTATTTATCTGTTTGAACGGACTGAAGCGATGCACGACGTAGTCGCGTCCATATGACATCCAGTTTCCGGACTCATCGTAAGCACGAGCGATTCGCTCACCCATTTGCGCCGGCTAGTCGGCTGTAAAGGCAGGCTGAACCGCCATCAATAGAGCAGCGGCTAACTGCGTGATTCGCCGAAAGAACATTGCGGAGGTCACTTCCTCTCGGTAGGGAAGAACTGGGTGAGATTATACGTAGCGGCGTCGATACGAAGCGGTTGGATGTTCGATTGATATTCTTTGCCCAGGAAGAAAACTTCAAGAGCCTCAATGCAAGGCGATTGGGTCAGGTTGAACGTGGTGTTTGGCCGCCCCACCAGGACCGATCACAGTCAATGTGTCGAACGCCGCCTGCAATGGGAGTGTCCAAGGCAAGGTCAGACCGACGAACGGGTCGCCCTTCTCTTCCGGCAGCACGCGGGTGCCGATGCGCAGGTTGTCTGCGGCGACACCTGCGCGGGTGACAAACGCGACGAGCGCGATGGAGAACAGTAAGTAGCCGAACCGACGTATGTTCATCTCGACTCCCCTGCGGGGGTTGCGTGCCTATTCCTTCGGCGCCACCAAGACCCCTGCAGCACGCATGCGCTTCGTGGTCTCGAGCTGGAGCCGGAGACTATTTTTGACGTCGGCGCGCGGCGCATCCAGGGCATTGTTGGCCGGCCAACCGGGCAGACCGCTCATGATCGGCAGGTGCACGTGAGGACAGACTTCAGTCAGGAAGTTGAAACGATACCCGCTCCGGCGACGGCGCAAAGCCTCGATATCGATTTCTGCCGTGATCAAGCACTCGTCCGTACCCTGCGCGACGTCCATAACCCGGCCGGTATAGTCCACGATCTGGGAATGTCCGTGATGGGCGCCGGGTGGAATATCGGTGTCGATCTGCCGTGCGGTGTTGGCCATCGCCAGGTAACAGGAGCTTTCCCACGCGCGGGCGCGCCGCGCAGACGCCCATCCACCTTCGCCTACAAACTCCGGCCCTCCCCCTTCGCTCGAAACGTGAAGGAGCACTTCGGCGCCCCGGAAAGCAAGGCACCGCGCCACCTCGGGAAAGTTGATGTCGTAACAGATGAGCGCGCCGAGACGCCCGAGCGCTGTGTCAACGACCGGGAACAGGGATTCCGGCCCGCCGAAATGCGCGATGTATTGATCGTACACATCGATGGGCGTGGTCTTTCCCGTCAATGAGTACAGCTTGCGGTATTTCAGCACGATCTCGCCGGATGGCGCGATGATGAACGCCGTATTAAAATAACGGCCGGGGAATTCCTTGATCCTCTCGTAGACCATGCCGGCCACATAAGCGCGGGTCTCACGCGCGACTTGTGAGAGACGCTGCGATTCCGGACCCGGCAGTGTCACCGACGCTTCGATCCATGCCTCCGTCGGCACGTTGAGTTCAAAGCCGTGCATGCAGAATTCGGGAAGCACGAACAGCTTGCTGTTATAGAGGCGCACACCGTTGAGGATCAGCTCACAGCAGTGGTCCACGTTCTCGCGCAGCACGTCAGGTCGGAAGACGCTATTCTTGCGGAAGACTGGCCGAACGACGGATTGAACGACGGTTGCCTTATAACGCTCCACCATGAAAAACCTCCTATTGAATCCAATATTGTCGAATGGTGCGCGCTCCAAGTGCGAAGTGCACAGCAGACCAGAGCAGGAAGATCGCCGCCGTACCGGCCAACGTATAAGGGAATGACACGTTTGCGATCGAGCGCGGCGAGCTAGTCCAGCATCTTCGGTCCCCGCGCGGTGGCGTAGACCTTGTGTGCTCCAAGCTCAAGAAGCCCTTCAACGAATCCTTGTCCGGTGCTCTGTTAGCGCCGGTGACGAGCGTCACACATCCATTGACCTTCATGGCTTGTCTGCTCCCGTCGTAAAATGCGGATCCGCACTATTCCTTCTCCATGACGCCGAGCTTGCGAAGGCGGTCGATCACGCCGGCCTGGACCCGGCCGAAATGCTCCGGTGTCGGCTCCTCTGTCAGGAGCGTGTTCGGAGGATAGAAGTCCTTGCGCGCGTAGATATCCGTGTAGAGTTCCATCCGCAGCCGCGGCAGGAAGTTGTTGATGTGCTGTTGATTGCGATAGCGGCGCAGCGCCGTAATATTGATGTCGGCGGCGGCTGTGACGGTTTCGCCCTGACCTGCTTCCGCCAGCACACGACCTTGATAGTCAATGATCTTGGATAGGCCGTCACACGTATTAGTGAGAAACGGGATGTCGCGGTGGCCCGCGACGTTGGCCGAGATGACGTACGCAAGGTTTTCCAGCGCGCGCGCCCGCTTGGCGATGTCTTTCGGCGTGAGGCCGGTGAGTAGCGGCTCCGCACTTGGATGCAGAAACACCTCTGCTCCGCGCAGGGCAAAACAGCGTGCGAGCTCTGGATACTGAATCTCCTCCGATGCGATTGCAGCGAGGTTGCCGATCGGCGTCCGCGCCACCGGAAATACCCCATCCATTCCGTAGAGATCGAGATATTTGTCCCAGTAGTCGTGTGGCGTGGGCGAAAACATCGACGTCAATCGTCGATAACGCAAGATGTGCTTTCCCGCAGGATCGAAGATGAAGCACGCCTGGAAGAAAATCCCCGGGAAGTTGACATCGCGTTCGTAGGCGTTTCCGCACAGATAGATGCCGTTGTCCTGTGCGATGCCCGCGAGCCGCTCGTATTCGGGGCCGTTGAGATCTACTGCTGCCCAATCTGCCCATTTGCCGATCGGCATTCCCATCGGGAATCCGGTCATAAAATATTCTGGCAGCACCACGAGCTTGACGTCTGGGCCCGTTGAGATCGGAGTGGCCTTCACTTGAATGGTAAGCCGGTCGAGACATTCCCGCATCATGGTCCGCGCGGCGGCTTTGTCGCGACTGGCATTGATGGGACGACATTCGATCTGCATCGCCAAGGCGCGGTACATCAACATTTTCATTCTCCGTTTCGAAGCGCCGGGTGCCGCCGCGGAATGTTCCGCGGACAGCGTAGTCCCGGCCGCAATGGTGGTGGCCATGAGATTTCGGCGAGAAATCGACGCGGGTTCGGGCGGCACGCGTTTGGCCGTCATGGGCTTACTCCCGCCGGTCAGACCGACATGGCGTTGGGCCGAAAGCCCATCACCGAGACTAACACGCCATCAGGATCGTAGAAGATCATCTCAGTGATGGTGCCAGGCATACCCGTCGGCTCGCCGGCGTGGGTCTCATAGTCTGTGGGCTGGGCCAGGAAGTAATAACCCGCAACGGCGAGACGCTCGGCCAGGACGGCCGCATCGTCGGAGTGTGATACGATAGCGGTTTGCCCAAGGTGCAACTGTCCTTTGGTGGGCGGTTGGGTCTGCGGAAGTTCTGCCTCCGTGAGGCTGTACAACCCGTTCAGGGATCCGTCGTACTCTCCCGCTCGCAGATGCACAATGCGCAACCGACAGGTTTCGAGGCCAACCATGCGGCCGATCGCGGGTCCCGCGAGGGTCTTGTCGTCGACAATTGTGAGACCGAGAAGATCGCGGTAGAGCGCCAAGGACTTGTCGATGTCGCGGCAAAAGATCGCCGTACGAGCAAAGGCGGTGATCTTTTCGGAAGGTGACATCTTATTACCTCAATCAGTAGCGCTTGACGGTATCGGTCGCGAAAGTGCTGAACGGCGGACGGCCGGGCGTGTAGCCCTGGTTGTTCACCTCCTGCTCGTGCTGGGTGTTATAGGTACCCTCGAGCAGCATCTTCCCGAAGCGCGGCAGCGTGACGTTCCGCGTGTCGCGATCGAACACCCGGACGCCCAACTCATCCTCGAGATTAGAGATACCTTTGCTCAGAGCTTGCTGTGTGATGCCCAATGATGACGAGGCCCCAGAAAAGCTCCCCCGATCCACGACGGCGAGAAACTGTCCAATTTGGAGCATTTCCATCGGGAGCCTCTCGGTGTTTCATCACAGAACGTTGGCAGCGGCTGTCGTTATCTT
>JAGREB010000100.1 GCA_020446775.1 Paracoccaceae bacterium | reverse complement strand
TTATTATATAAAAATGGAAACGGCCGAGGGCTATGAAGCGATGAAAAATCGGATCGGTCGCCTGAAATTGAGACCCGGATTTTGGGTTGCGCGGCTGCTGATCGCCTTCGCCGCATTGTCGGCGACCTGGTTTGCCGTGGCCGCCGAACCACCGCGCGCCATACGCGTGATGACCGGCACGTTTCCAGACGCGTGGGGAAATCCTTACAGCCAATCATCGGTCACGTTTCTTTCGATTTGGTCGGCGATGTTCGACCCGTTGGTATTGTTGCAGACCGATGGCGTCCTCAAACCATGGCTGGCGACTGCGTGGGAGCAAACTGCGCCACGGATGTGGCGCTTCGATTTGCGTGAAGACGTGCTCTTCTCGAATGGCGAACCTTTCACCGCGGAATCCGTAAAGGTCGGCATTGATTATTTGATCAGCCCTCAAGGACGCGGCGAACCCGTGGCGCGCGATCTTTCGGAAATTGAATCGGCGACGGTCCTTGGGCCCCATGCGATCGAGATCAAGGTCAAAGACCCGGATCCGCTCCTGCCGCGCAAACTGTCGATGTTCCGCGTGGTCGCGCCGCAGCGCTGGCGCGAACTCGGACCCGCCGGCTTCGGCAAGGACCCCGCCGGCACCGGTCCTTATCGCATGGCGGTGAATCGCGCGACCGAAGCAACGCTCGACGCAGTGCCGACGTCTTGGCGCAGAGCACCGATCGCGCGCCTGGAAGTTTTGAAAACGCGCGATGCGGCCACCCGGCGTGCCGCCTTGCTTTCCCACCGTGCCGACCTTGCAGTCGGCGGCGCCATCGGGATTGACGATATCGCCGAAGTCGAAGCCGCCGGATTCAAGATGTTCGTCGATCACGTCCCGGCCGTCGTCGCCATGGTATTCAATACGGTTCGCGACTCTCCTTTTCGCGACATCCGCGTGCGGGAAGCGGTGTCGCTGGCGGTCGACCGGCCGGCGATCGTCGAGGCGTTTCTCGGCGACTATTCTTCGATCGCGAGCCAACCGTCGCGCCGGGCGGCGTTTGGGCATAACGCCGGCGTTGCGCCGCTACCCTACGATCCCGAGCGCGCCCGCGCGCTATTGGCCGAAGCCGGGTACCCCGATGGGTTTACGTTCGAAACTGAAATACCAGGCGGCACGGTTATCTACGTCAACGTCTTCCAAAAAGTGGCCGAAGATCTGGCGCGGGTCGGCGTAACGATGGTTTTACAGTCGATTCCGCCGCAAGTATTTCTATCGAATATTCAAACCGGCGAGTGGCGCGGCGCGGCCATGGCGATTCCGTTCTACAGCCCGGTCAACGACGCCCTTTATCCGATGCGCCAGCATTCCTGCTTGTGGCCCGCGCCCTGGTATTGCGATCCCGTCGCGGCGGACATGTTCCTCGATGCGTCGCGGGAGCCCGATCTCGACACGCGCCGGGTCAAGACCGAAGCGATCATGGCGCGTGCGGCGGACCAACGCCAAGCCATGTTCATGTACGAGACTATTCAATTCGGCGCGTATGCCGATTGGATGACGGGATTTAAGAGCGATCTCGGGTTCATTCATTACGAAGACATCGAAGCCCGGGCGCCCGACTGAAACGAGCAGCCTCATATCCGGTAATTTTTTATGCGTCGAGAAAACCGTTGATCACCGACGCAACGTCTTGTGAATTGCGCGAGCCATCGACGATTTCCGTCTTGGCATTCTTCAGAAGCGCCGCGGCCGCTTCCAAATAGCGCATATTGGGATCGCTCGATCGCGTTATGCACAAGACCTCATGTTCCACCAACGGCAGGCGTTGATCGAACTTGTGCCGGAACACGGCGTTGTAGGATTTATGGTAGGTGGTCAGCGCTTTCAGCACGTCGAGAACGGAATTGTGTAACCCCTCGGCCGACGGCAGACCGCGCGGCAATCGATGCGACGCATCGTGGCGGAAATGCGGAAAGAATAGCGACATATCGCGGACGAAGTGCCAGGCCCACGTCAGTTGTCGCCCGTACATATCGGGTTTAATCGCCGGCGCGTAATTGGCGAGGTAATCGTCGCGTTCTTCCGGCGCGAACATGGTCACGCCATCGAAGATCAGCCGGCGCACGCGGTCGGGGGCGCGAATGGCAAGCTCGGTGCCGATGTGCGCGCCCGTATGTGAACCGTAGTAATCGACTTTCTCAATTCCCAAAGCGTCGAGAATGCGAAGGACGCTGTCGGTATAATATTCAATCTCGGGCACATCGGGTTCGGGCGCGGCGGAATCGCCATACCCGAGCGTATCCGCCGCGATGACGCGGCGGTTGCGGCCAAGATTGCCGACGATCGTTTCAAGCCCGCGCGACGATCCTGGCCCGCCATGCACCATATACAGCGGCAATTTGCCGCCCCGAGATTGGCCGGCCGTCCGATAATGAACCAGCCCCTCGCGAATACGAATGAAGGCCCGATCGACGGCCAGCGGAGCGGAAGGTGAACCGGGCTGGGTTTGCGCCTGAGCGTTGTCCGCTTGCAGTGCAGCGGCAACGGCCGAGCCAGACCACAGCATTGCCGATAGCATGTCGCGCCGGGCAACATGGCTGCCCGCCTCAGATTCGGTTGAACGTTCGGATGTTGTCGGCTCCACGACGGACCCCTCTCCCTATCGGAATTAGATGGCCAAGCTTGATCGTTCGCCCTTCATATAATTCGGCTGCAATTCATGGAACGCTACCGATACCGAGCGGCGCGCTCAATTTTCCAACGCCGGGGCATCGGTTTCGACAATCACGGTTTCTTCAACCGCCGTATACAAATTGTCCTGGGCCGCAATCTTGCGGAAGCTGTCTCCAGGTCCGACCGAATCCGTCACGTCACCGAGCTTGATATCAAGTTTCCCGCTTAGCACGAATATCAGTGCGTCACGGCCCTTCGGAGGCGAGAACGCATCGCCCTTGCGAATCTTGATTTCACGATAATTTTGGCCGCCGCCGAGATCAAACACCTTTACATCGATCACGGTGGCATCCTTTGGTGCCGTCGCGACATCCTTGCCCCGGGCCGCCTTGCGTTCTCCGTTCTCGACCCAATACGCCGATTGCCGGGGCATGATATTTGCCCCCTTGACCACGGCCGCGCGCGGTAAAGCCGCATCCTGCGCAACAGCCGGCATTCCTGACACGGCGGCGGCAATTGCACCAATGCCGATCGCAATTTTTACCGATTTGAACGAACTCTCACGATGCGCGCAACCCATTGCCCCCCTCTTGTTGTCTTGGTTTTGAGCCATAAGGTTTTTAATGCACTGCGCGCTGGAGGCGCAGCATATCGGATCATTGACGGGATGAGTAAGGCTTGGCCGGCACGCACATGCCGGGCCAAAGCCAATCGTGCAGCATTTTAGGTGTCGAACGTCAGCATCTTGCTGCCAAGCAAGCGCCCGAATGTCAAAGCCGGTGTGACGCACATGCCACCGCAATGGGAATGGCCCATCGTCTGACCGGCGCCGATCACTTCGCCCGCCGCGTAAAGCCCTTTAATCGGCGTCTTATCCTGCCTGATGACGCGCAACTCGTCGTCGACGGCAATGCCTCCGAATGACAAGAAACTCCAGCTGTGCGTCAGAATCGCGTAGAAAGGCCCCTGCGCGATCGGTGCCGGCATATGCTTACGGCCGAACTGGTCTTTGCCGCTCGCTTGGCCTTTGTTGTAGGCGGCGATGGTTTCGCTCAACCCCTTTGGGTCGACGCCGGAGCGTTTGGCCAAGCCTTCGATCGTATCGTCCTTGAAGAAGAAATCATGCTCGTTGAACATGCCGAGGTAGTCCTCGCGCGTATATTGCCGCGTGCTGAGAATTTGCGGCGCGTTCTTGATCGCCGTTTCGTCGAACACGACCCAAGCGCGATTGCCCGGCTGTTTGAGGATACCTTCCTCAACGGCATCGTGACTGAGCACATCTTCGCTGACGAAGCGCTGGCCTTCGATATTCACCCATATTTCCCATGGCGGACGTGTCGCCGGCCACGGCCGGAAAATCTGCATCATCGGGCTTGGATAATCCCGGGTTTGGAGAATTCCGCCAAACAGCGGCGCATGAAGGTTGCCGCCGTGCACGAAACCGCCTGCGGCCTCTGCAAGCTTGACCCCGATTCCCTGTGAATACGGATACGAGCTGTCGTTGTATTTGCGGACACCTTCATACTTTTCGAACATGGCGGGGTTGGAAACGTATCCGCCGCACGTCAGCAGGATATTTGTTCCGCGATGGCGGGTCAGAGTTCCGTCTTCGCCTTTGGAGACGACGCCAACGACCGCGCCGCCTTCCATGATCAAATCGACGGCTTCGGTGCTGGTCAGCACTTTGACGTTGCCTTTGTCGATCTCAGGCTGGAGGTTGCGTTCGAGAATTTCAAGGATGGCCAAGCCACCTTTTTCTGTCGACCACGCATAGCGCTCGACGCTGTATGGCTCGTGAGTCGTTCCCAAGATGGGATGCTCCGCCCCGACCTTGAGGCCGTTATCCATCAGCCAATCGAACGTCTCGCCGTTGCCGTCGACGGCAATGCGAACCAAACCGGGGTTCGCGGTTCCTTTGCTGATTCGCATGATATCGTCGTAGTGGAGCTGCGGCGTATCGACGATCCCCTTCGACTTTTGCAGTTTCGTGCCGGCCGCCGACATTTGGCCCGAGGACAGGAATAGCGTCCCACCGACTTGACCTGCAGCTTCGATCACCAGCACTTTGGCATTGCGCCGCGCGGCAAAGATTGCGGCAGGAAGGCCGGAATTTCCGCCGCCGACGACGATCAAGTCCCAGCGCGCGGGGTCGTCGGCCGCCGATGCCAAACGCGAGGCGCCAAGACCAACCACCGACGCGGCCGCCGCCGCCAGGAATGTGCGTTTCGAAACATCCGGACCTTGGTCCGCGGACTTCGATGGGCTAAGCGCTTTAACGTCTTGGCGAGTCATGTTTTGTCCCAGTTTGGCAGCGTGACGTCTAATCGCGGCAGGTCATCGCTTCGGCCGCACCCGTCACTTTGGTTATGGAAAACCTTTGGTCATCCGTCCGAAATTCAGGCGGATCGAATCCCGAAGGCCGGCGCGGACCGGCCCTCGGGAATTCGAACCCCGGAATCAAGCCGATTTCTTGAATCCGTGGACGTTTTGGAAGTTGGTCGCATCGACCAGCATGTCCACGAAACCCGCTTTCTTCATCAGGGCCGGGAAGTCGAGGTCGCGA
>JAGREB010000099.1 GCA_020446775.1 Paracoccaceae bacterium | reverse complement strand
GTGTCGCTGGTTCGATTCCGGCCCTGGGCACCATTCTCATTCGATCGGAACATATTCGAACATTTCAGCGTTGCGTGAGGCATGATTGCCGGGCGCGATATGGCGAAATCCGTTACCTTGGATCGGCTTGCGTATTTGAATTCCTGAATTGAGCCGCGTTTCCCGTTCCCAGTCTCCGATTTCGAATTCATATCCTTATGGTTTGCCGCACTTCGCTCGCAATTCGGGATAATTCATGTCGAGAATATTCATTTGGATTGGATTGTGTTTCGTGTCTGCAACAGCGGGTGCGCAAAATAATGAGACAACGCTCGCCGCTCTAAGCCCCGAAGCACGAGCACTAATCGAACCGGCCTTGCAGGCCTTCAAGGATATAGATCGGGACATGGCCGCTCTTGATCCTCCGCAAAATGACTCAGAGCGCCTGATTCGACTTGGCAGGTCCGACGAGGCCATCCGGCAAGCGTATGCCAAGATAGATTTTGGCTTATTCGCCGAGGATGAGCGTGTGCCCGCGTTTGACGTGGTATACGCAGAAATTGATAAGCGCGACTTTCAAAATCAAGAGACGCTCAAGATATTACTTCCACCTGAAGGCTGGTTCCTTACAAATAAATATGGAGCAGAGGCGGTCGAAGCCGCGTGGCTTGTTGTTCAGCATTCCGTTCGGATGCAACCAAAATTGATGTCCAGCGCACTTGATGCAATGGAACGCTTCTTAACGAGCGGACAAGTCGACAAGAACCGGTACGCGATGTTGTATGATCGTGTTGCGATGATGGACGGCCGTTACCAGAAATTCGGCTCTCAAATGATCTGTTATCGTAACCGATGGGTCCTGTATCCGGTCGCCGATCTAGACACTGTCGACGACCGCCGGCGCGAGATGGGATTTGAAAAAACGTTGAGCGATAACGTCTCCACCTTCAGCGCGCGGGTTTGCCCAGCGGATTGGACGGGTAAATTACCCCCTGGTTCGCAACTTCCGGGTCCAGGACAACTCCATTGAGTTGCCGTGGACGCGGCATTCCGACGTTGGCTGTCTTGGGTCATCCGCTGCCCGCGGAACAGCCAGCAGCCGTGCGCATCGAATTAGACCGCGTGGTTAAGTTTTCACGCCTCGCCGTACTCCATGTCGCACTAACGCGCGGTGCTTGCGCATAATCGGAACGCGCGGCCCTGCCGTTGTTCGAATTCGAATACCGGCTTTCGGTATCCCTTTACGGATGAATGCGGCAATATCCCCGCCTTGTAATTGATTCCGCCGGTGCCGGTTTGGGAGGAAAGTAATGCGCGCGACAGTCTCATCGAAATCTTGGATTGCTTTGCTGGCTTTGACGGCCGCTACGGGTATCGGCGCGGCGAACGCGCAATCGGAACTTACCACCACCCATCACGACATCACGGCGATCGTCCGGCCCGAGACGCAATCGATCGACGTGACGGATCGCTGGACCATCCCGGGTGCCCTGGTCACGGACGACATGACCTTCACCCTGAACGCCGCGCTCAAAGCCAAGAGCGAGACGAACGGCATCAAGCTTGAACTCGTCAAGGCGAACGCGCCGGGCGAAGACGTCGGCATGGACCGCGAAGAACAAAACGGCGGCAGTTTGGTCACAGTCAACGTCTACAAACTGAATGGCGTGAAAGCAGGGCAAGAAACCACCGTCGACCTCAGCTATGCCGGTAAGATCGACACCCCCATCGCCGCCGTCGGTGAGGAATATGCGCGCGGGTTCAGTCAGACACCGGGCTTGATCGAACAGCGCGGCGCCTATTTGGCGGGATCGACGATGTGGACGCCGCAGATCGACGGCGCGCTGATCACCTACAAGATGACGGTCGACCTGCCGAAAGAGTGGAAGTCGGTCAGCCAAGGCAAGCGGCTCGACAGCGCGGCCAAGGGCAAGCGCCATGTCGATGTGTGGGAAGTAACGACGCCGACCGAGGAAGCGCATCTGATCGCGGCGCCGTTTTCCGAATACACGCGCGACATCGGCGGCGGCGTGATCGCGCAAGCGTTCCTGCGCTCGCCCGACGACGCGCTGGCCGAGCGCTACTTGGAGGTTACCGGCCAGTACAAACAAATGTACGACGCGATGATCGGTCCCTACCCGTACGCCAAGTTCGCCCTGGTCGAGAACTTCTGGGAAACCGGGTACGGCATGCCGTCGTTCACGTTGCTCGGCGAACAGGTCATCCGTTTTCCGTTCATCCTGCATTCATCGTATCCGCACGAATTGCTTCACAACTGGTGGGGCAACGGCGTGTTCGTCGACTTCGCCAGCGGCAACTGGTGCGAAGGCTTGACGGCTTACCTCGCCGATCATTTGGTGTCGGAGCAAAACGGCAAGGGCGACCTGCACCGCCGCGACATCCTTCTGCGCATTTCCGATTTCGTCACGCCGGAAAACGACTTTCCGCTGACCGCGTTCCGCAGCCGCTACAACCCGGTCACGGAAGCCATCGGATATGGCAAGACGGCCATTGTGTTCGACATGCTGCGCCAGCGCGTCGGCGACAAGACGTTTATCGCGGGTTTGCAAAAATTCTACCGCGACAACAGCTTCCGCAATGCCTCGTGGGGCGATATCCGCACCGCGTTCGAAGCCGTCTCGAAACAAGACCTGGCCGCGTTCTTTACCCAGTGGGTCGAGCACGACGGCGTGCCGGACTTGAAACTCGAGAACGCCGATACCAAAGGCAAGTCGATCACGATCACGGTGGCGCAAACGCAGCCGGGTCCGGCGCTCGCCATGGACGTTCCCATCGCCCTGTATGCGGGCGGGAAGGCGATCCGTCAGACATTGAAATTCGACGGGTCTGCGTCGTCGTTGACGCAAACCTTCGATCTGCCGGCCAAGGCCGAGCGGGTCGAAATCGATCCTCAATTCAATGTCTATCGCCGCCTCAGCCCGTTCGAAGTGCCGACCAGCCTGTCGAAGGCGTTCGGCGCCGAGAAATCGATGATCGTGCTGCCGTCGACCGACGAAGCCGCGCGCTATGACAGTCTGGTCAAGTCGTGGGCCCGTTCGGGCCTTGAGGTCGTCAAAGACGCCGACATCAGCGACCTGCCCGCAGACCGCGCGGTGTGGGTGTTGGGCACCACCAACAAGCTGATCCCGGTGGTCAACGCCGCGTTGAAAGCCGAAGGCGCGACGCTCGACGCCGCCGGTGCGATGCTTGACGGGACGAAGTTCGCGTCTGCCGACAGTTCCCTGGTCATCGCCGCACGCCACCCCAAAGCCCCGGCTTCGGCCGTGGTGTTCGTGTCGGCAACCACGCCGGCCGCCGCCGAAGGCTTGGCGCGCAAGCTGCCGCACTACGGCAAGTACAGCTGGCTCGCGTTTTCGGGCGACGAACCGGAGAACACCGGCAAGGGTGAATGGACGCCCCGCAACACGCCGCTCGCGCGCGACCTCGCCGCCAATGTCAAACCGGTTGTGCTGACCCAGCGCCCGGCGCTGGCCGAGCTGCCATCGCTGATCGACGCCGAGCGGATGAAATCCGACGTCACGTGGCTCGCCGATCCGGCGCGCGAAGGACGCGGCGTCGGCTCCGCGGGCCTTGAAGCCTCGGCCGATTACATCACCAAGCGATTTTCCGAACTGGGACTGGCGCCGTTGGGCAAGGACTACGCCCAGTCGTTCACGATGAAGGGCCCTGGCGGTAAGGACGTCGCCGTCAAGAACATCGTCGGCGTTTTGCCCGGCACCAATCCCGCCTATGCCGGCCAGTCGGTCATCGTCTCGGCGCACTACGACCACTTGGGTCTGGGCTGGCCCGACGTGCGCGCCGGCGATGAAGGCAAGATCCATCCGGGGGCGGACGACAACGCCTCGGGTGTCGCGGCGATGATGGAACTCGCGCGATTGCTGCAAGACTACAAACCGGAGCGCAGCATCGTTTTCATTGCGTTCACCGGCGAAGAGGCCGGCCTGATCGGTTCGAAGCACTACGTCGGCGCAGCCAAAGCCGGTGGATTCCCCTATCCGCTGGACAAGACCATGGTTGTGCTCAACATGGACACGGTGGGGCGGTTGGAGGGTGGCAAGATTCGCATCTTCGGCGGCGAAACGGCACGCGATCTGCCGTTCGTGTTCCAAGGCGTCGGCTTCACCACCGGGACCGGCATCGAAATCATCCCCAAGGATATGGGCGGTTCGGATCAAAAGGCGTTTGCGGAGGCCGGCGTTCCCGGCGTGCAGGTATTCGCCTCGACGGCGGCGGACTACCATCACCCCTCCGACACGGCCGATAAGATCGATGTTGCGGGATTGGTGAAAGTCGTGGAGGCCGTTAAAGAAGCGGCAACCTACTTCGCCGGCCGGCCCGAACCGATGCCGTTTGCGGGTTCGACCGCGGAAGCGGCGGCGACACAAGCCAACGCGGGCGAAAGCGGCGCGCGGCGCGTCTCGACGGGCTTGGTCCCCGACATGGCCTTTGCCGGTAAAGGAGTCCGTGCAGGATCGGTGACCGACGGATCAGGTGCGGCGGCAGCCGGGCTCAAAACCGGAGACGTCGTGATTTCCCTGGCCGAACATAAGGTCGGCGATTTGAGGGAATTGTCGGACGCCCTCAAGACCTTCACGCCGGGTCAGGTGATCGATGTCGTCTATCTTCGTGACGGCAAAGAAGCGAAGACTTCGATGACCCTCGGCGCACGGTAACCCCGCCAAACTAAGGCACAGTTCCTCGATTCCTTGCGATCCGCGCCTGCCGTTGGCAGGTGTTTGACGATTCGCGCCTGCCGTTGGCAGGCGACGGATGAACTGCGCCGCTTTTTCCTGACGTTCGTCGATCAGGCCTGCCGTTGGTCGAGACCAACGCCGTTTGTATGAACTGCAGCGGCAGCGGTCGAACCGCACGCGCCTGCCTCCCCCGACCTGCCTAGAGTCCGCTTCAAGCGCTGCGGGGTGCTTTACCCCTCCTCGCCGCGCATCGGGCGGCCCCGGGCCCCAGACCCGGAGCCGCCCACAACTCAAACCTCGACGAAGGAGTGTCTGCCATGTTTGCCATTTCCCCCCGTTCCCTGTCGCTTGCCACCGTGTCGCTCGCCGCCACGCTTGGCGCAGCCGTGTTGACCACATCGTTTCAAGCGTCGGCATTCGAACCTCAATCGCGCTCGGTCGCCGTTCAATACGCGGACCTCGACCTGACGCAAAAATCCGACCGCGACACCCTCGAGCGCCGGATCAAACGCGCCGCCGAGCAAGCCTGCGCCCCGGCCGATTCCAAAGCGGTTCAGTTGCATCGGATTTATGCCAACTGCCTGAAGGACGCCCGCGCCAACGCCGAGCGCAACTTCGCGACGGTCGTCGCGGCGGCCCAGAAGGCCACCAACGTCGCGCAGGCGACCATCGACGAATAATCGCGCAGGCAAACAATCAAGACCAAAAACAACCTATCCCCAAGCAAACCTGACGCGATCCGCGGTTCCCGCGGGTCGCGTTTTCATTTTTAGGTCGCTCGTTCAGGATTTCTTTGCGGCCAACGCGCGGGCATTGGCAACGTACGTACGCCCGACCCGCAACCACTGCCC
>JAGREB010000098.1 GCA_020446775.1 Paracoccaceae bacterium | reverse complement strand
ATTCCACACAAGGCATTCCAGGGGAGGGACACATGACCGGCCAATTTATCAATTCCGACCATCCATCGCGGCGCCGCGCATTGGGAGCGTTCGGCGCTTCGGCGCTCGCAGCATCCGTTGCGACTTCTGCCGCGCGCGCCGCCACTGGACTTAATCTCGAAGACCCGTGGGACAACCTGACCGCTTACCTGAAAGCGCGCAGCGATATCTCGGGCGCGGTGTCGGTGTCGTGGACCTCGGGCTACGTCTACAGCCACATCCCCGGCCAGAAAGCGCGGGTGCTGTTGCTGGGCCAGGGCGTCAAATGCACGCGCTGCATCAAGGACGAACGCGGCTACGAATTTCTGGAGCGCGAGTGCGTGATCTTTTCCGATCCCGCCACCGCCGAGCCGATCTCCACCTGGCGCAACCCGTTCACCGATCGCACGGTGGAGGTGTTCCACATCCGCAACGCCTCGGCGGGTTATCACATCGATGCGCTGGGCGGTCCGGAAGACGGCGGCAGCGCCGGGGCCGGAGGTGCGGCGTCCAAGGGTTTCCGCATGAACTACATGGAGCACACCGGCGACGTCACCTTCTACGATGACCTGTTCTACGTCTCGCCGTCGAAACTCAGTTTGCGCGATTACGCGCCCTACACGGCGGCCGATGTGTACGAAGGCGCCGGCATCTATCACTTCCACACCAAGCGCGCCGACCTCGACAATCCCGACTTGTCGAGCGTGCCGGTGACCACCTCGCACACGGGAATTCGGCAATGGTTGCCGTGGATGGAGATGGGCCAGTGGGCCGGCGGCGTGGTGCTGCCCAGCCGCGGCAAGAAACTCAAGAACGTCGGCGAGATTCCGCGCCCGCTGCTGACGTGGCTTGAAAAGAACTCACCCGAGTTCCTCGACGCGCCGACGGCACGCGACAAGGACAAGCAGAAATTTTTCTACGAACAGTTCCGCGAGCATATCGATAAGAAACGGGCCGGGGAGGGGTAGGGAATGGTGGTGCCAACTACTTTTGCACTAATTTAAATTAGCTGGAGTTTTTTTGAGACGTAACGAGACAATATTATAAATTGCGCAGACAAGCGCAGGGAGTTTGGGCATCAATGGATGGAAAGGAATTTGCAGCCTATTACGGTGCGGCACTGTCCTCATTCTTAGCGCTCCGGCAAATTTGGTTAGATATTCGAAACAAGCCGGATGTAAAGGTTGTTTTGCGTTCTGGCAGTTCCTTGGCCCAGCGTGAAGTTGCAAGCCGCCTCATCGTACAGGTGCAAAATGTGGGTCGAAAATCTATCGGTATTGACGACATAATATTTGTCGTTCGCAAAGATCAGCACCTAAAAGGCTTCGACAAGTTACTGTACAAGCTGACTTATAGAAAATACCCGAAACCAGAAATTGATATGATACCGATTATAAATGCCAAACAGTTTTCGGGGAAAATATTGGAGCCTGGCGCAACCATTCGTGTCGCGCTTACCGCGAAAGATTTATTGCTACTTAGAATCGAGAAATCAATAAATGGCCTTGGTGTTGGTTTGGTAGGTCAATATGAACCAATCACAATGAAAAAATCGTCGTGGGAAGAATTGCTGCAGGCGAGCGAAAATAGTGAAGTTGTCAAGAACTTGAGTCAGCTTGACCAATAATCTTTTGGGATTTTGTTCGAGCTATGTGAATGGGGACAGAGAAAAATCTCTAACCTGCGAATCCCGCCAATTCCATCCTGACCTCGCCATTCGCCAATTTTCCCACCAGTTCCCACCCGGCGCGCTTATAGAACCGAAAGGCGCGGGTGTCGGGGCCGGTGGTCAGCCACAAATACGTAAGTCCCTGGTCGAACAGCCAAGTTACAACTGCATTGTGCAGGCGGCGGCCGTAACCGCGCCCTTCGTGCGCAGGATCGACGAACAGCGCCCAGATACTACCGTCCTTGAGGTTGCCGACCGCGAAGCCGACGATCTCGCCGCCATTTCCGTCATTCACCTCCATCACCCAGCCGCGTCCGGTGGCAGTGATTTCACGGGCATAGTCGGCCTCGGTCAGCACGGTGGAGGTCAGGCGGTTCTCACGCACGCTCATCCGTACGCGATGCATAGCCGGGATGTCGGCCGCATCGGCGCTCCGGAGCGTGGCGACGCGCAGAGTTGCGCCGCTCATCACTCCCTGCCGAGCAGGTCGCCGTAGCGGCTTTCGGCGTTGCCGTGGAATTGGAACGCGCCTTCGTGGGTGAGGCGGCTTTTCAAGTCGATCCAAATCTCTCCGCCGATATCGCGCCAGCGTTTGCAGAAGGCGTAATCCTCGCTCATGTAATGGCCGGTGGCGGGGTCGAACGCGCAGTCATAGAGCGCGTAAAGCGTATCCCGCGGCTTGTGGCCCGGTTCGGGCACGTCGAGGTAGCTGAACTTGGTTTCGGGGTAGGCGGCGATCATCTTTTCGAATACGCCGCGCTTGATCAGCATGAATCCCGTCGCGGCATAATCGGCGGTGGCGAAGTCGCCGTCGGTCTTGAGGTCCGCGCCCTTGCAGGCGCGCGCGGTGTAGATCAGCCCGGCTTCGTGCGGCGGTTCGCCATCCGCCGTGCGCCGCGCGATCTTGTCCCAGAAAATGTTCTTCACCGGATAGATGCCCGCCGCGATGTCCTTGTCGGCCTTGATCAGCTTGAGCATTTGGTCGGGTGTGAAGGAAATGTCGGCGTCGATGAAGAACAGGTGGGTGGCGCCGGACTTGTCCAGAAAATCGGCGGTGATGCGCGTGCGCCCGCGCGGGATCAGGGATTCGTTGCCGAGGAAATTGAAAGTCAGCTGATAACCTGCCTGCATACAGGCCATCATTCCCTGCATGATCGACATGACATAACCCTTGCTCATCATATTGCCGTAGCAAGGGGTGCCGATCATGATCACCGGTGCCGTCACGCCGTGGGTCCTTTCCTGGGACTTTGATCGCTGCGCATTCGTGCCTATCCGTATCAGGTTTGCAGGATGCCCGCTACGATCCGAGCGCCCGTAATCTCCGCAATGCTTCCTCTTCGACCTGCCGCGCGGACAGGACCGTATCGGTGACTTGGGCGACGATCGACGGCGCGCGTTCGCGTGCGGCTTGAAGTGCGCCCGGATCGGCCAGCAGCGCATTCGCGATCTCGATATAACCGTCCACGGTGTCGCTGATCAGGGCCGGATCGCGCTGGCTCGCCATGGATTCCAATTCGCGCGATTTCAAATGAACGACGGGAACGCCTTTCGCCTGGGCTTCGACGCAGGCCATCCCGCCGCAAATCGGAAACGTGTCCAAGAACAGGTCGAACGTATGCCCGGCGATGTGCGGGTCCGTGGCCGGTTGTGCGATCAGCCGCGCGGAATGCCCCCGGGTTTTGGCGAAGGCCTCGACGGCGTCGCGGCTGTTGGGGCCATGGACCACGTAAATCGCTTGAGGGTTTTTCTCTAAAATCGCCGCGACAGCATTGAGGAACGGTTCGCTGACCTTCTCCATGCGGCACAGCGTTCCCATCACTACGGCGTCTTGCGGCCACTTCGCGCGGGCGGCGGCGACGGCCTCGGGCGCGACGGGCGGATTGAGGAATTTCAATTCAAGCGGATAGTTGATCGGAGCGATTTTGCCGGCGGGGAGATTCCATTTCTCCACGCCGTCCATCAGGTTGTTGAACATCAGATAGGAGTCGACCTCATCGAACTCCCATTTGATGAACCCGCAGGAAAGATACATTTGTACGGGCGCGGCGCGTCCGGCGAAGATGGACAAGGGAAGCCAAGCGTAGGATTCGGTGATCAGAACGGAGATGTCGTCCTGTTCGATGGCTCGCCTTAAGGCGGCCGCCTGATCGAGCGGGCCCGCCGCGGGAACGATCCGTACATTGAAGCCGAGGCTTTGAACCTCCGCCAGCACCTCGGGCGCATACTGTTCGAAATTATAGTAGTAGAAATCGAACTGCCCCGACGCCAAGGCATGATGCCCCTTGGCAAGGGAATAGAGCGCGCGGCCGTTGGCGTAGGTCTTGTCCAAGATCGAATTCTGAATCAGGTACGCGAGTTTCGGTTTGCCGGAGGTTGCCGGTTTGTCGCGCCGTGCAAAGTGGGTGGCGGCGAATTTCCGGCTGTAGTCGGCAAAGGGCCGCACGGCCGTCTCGGCGATGCGAAACTGGCTTTGCAGGTAATCCGTCATCAACGTCCATTGCACGCTGAATACGGCGGGATATAGCGCGGCGGCATTGAGGAAATGCGCATCGCCGAGCCGTGGAAACAACGCGGCGCCGATGCTTGCGATGTCGTCCACGATCTTGGCGAAGGTCCGGGGACGGGAATGGTTGAAGAACGATCCGAGAATGGTGATCCAACTGGCTTTGGTCAGATCGGGCAGCGCGTCGAACGCGGCGCGCATCTGAGGCGTCGCGAAAACGTCCGCGCAGGCCTCGACGATGACTTCAAGCTCTCCGTTGGACAGCGGAGAGGTCTTGCGGTCGAAGGCTTCGTACAGTCCGGCCAAGACCGTGTGCATGTCGGCGGGTTTGGTGCGCAAACTCGTCAAGCTGGCCTTCATTTGCGCAAGACGCCATCCGCCGACCGCCGCCACGGACAGCTTCAGCAGGTGACCGTACCCAGTAGGTGGCGCGGCCTTGGCCAGAGCGCGCAGTTGGCGTTCGGTTTTTTCCGGCAAATAGCGCGGGCCCTGGGGCAATCGGATGATCGCCGCATGGGTTTTCCCCTGCGCCAGGAAACCCGCGGCCACGGCTTCGGCGAATTCGCGTTGTTGTTTCGCCACCAGCGATTTGTTGGCCGGCACCGTGGCCGGGAAGATGCCGGCCAGCACTTCCGGTTTGTCGAGGTCGGCGAGCATGGACGATTCAGGGGACATTCGGCCGCATCGTTACATATCGGCTGGGCATCCGACCACGATACTCATGGTCGAGGGCGCGGGGGTGGCGATGATGCGTTCGACTTTCAACCCCGCGCGTTCGAATAGGGCGTGAAACTCGGCGGCAGTGCGTTCGCGGCCGTGGGTCAGCGCCATGATGCCAAGGTCGAGGGCCTTGTTGGGGTCGGGATCGTTGCCGGGCTTGATGACCGCGTCGATGGCCAGGACTCTTCCATTTCGACCAAGCGCGGCGGCGCAGTTTTTCAGGATGGTCACGCACTCGTCGTCGGTCCAGTCGTGCAAAATGCGCTTGAGGGTATAGACGTCCGCGCCCGCGGGAACGGCTTCGAAGAAATTTCCGGTGGCGATGTCGCAGCGGTCTTTCACGTTCGCCGCGATCAAGTCCGCCGGGTCGGCGGCCACCTGCGCCTGATCGAACAGGATCCCGTGTACATTCGCGTGCTTGGTCAGGATGGCGGCCAGCAGTCCGCCGCGTCCGCCGCCCACGTCTATGACCGTCTTGGCATCGTTGAACGGATAAGCCGCAGCGACGGCAGCATTCTCCGGGCCCGATTGCCGCGCCATGGCTTTGTCGAAGCGAGCGCCAATGACGGAGTTCTCGGCGAAGAACGCGAACAGGTCTTTTCCGTAGGCCCGATTGAACGAAGGCTTGCCTGTCTCGATGGTGTGCGGGAAGTGGCGGTAGGTGTCCCACACCACGTCCTGCCAGGATTGGCGCACCGAATCCCGCAGCGAGCCGGTAACGCAGGAGCGCAACAATTCGGACATGGGCGTGTTGGAAAATTGCCCGGCCTCGTCTTCGCTGAATAGGTCCTTCGAGGCCATGTAGCGCAGCATGCGGTAAAGCGCGCCTGGGTGTTGGCCGGTCTTTTCGGCCAAATCCTTGGCGGATTGTGGGGTTGTCGCGACCAGATCGGCGAGGCCCAGTTCGGCGGCAATCCCGATACAGCGCGCCAGCATCACATGGCCGGTGATTTTGAGGATTTCGGCAGCGGGAGAAAGTGCCGGAGATGGGGTGGGCATAATGGGCTCGCGGAAAATTGAATGACCGTCATTTCACGGTCATTCGGTCTTGCTTGCAAGGGCCGGTGCAGTGCCGGAAAATGAATCTTCCAATAATCCAGGGGAGCCTGCCATGAAACGCCTTGCCACCGCACTTGCTGCAACCCTCATTGCATTCGGAGGACCGGCCATGGCCGAAACCGCCTATGATTTTTCGTTCCAATCCATCGACGGCCAGCCGCTGCCCATGAGCACCTTCAAGGGCAAGACCGTACTGGTGGTCAATACGGCGTCGTTCTGCGGTTACACCCCGCAATACGAAGGCCTGCAATCGCTGTGGGAAGACAACAAGGATAAGGACGTGGTGGTGCTGGGCGTGCCCGCCAACAATTTCGGCGCGCAAGAACCGGGCTCCAACGATGAGATCAAGGACTTCTGCGAGTCCAAGTACGATGTGTCGTTCCCGCTGACCGAAAAAGTTTCGGTCAAGGGCGGCGACATTCATCCGTTCTACAAATGGGCGGCCGAGACGCTCGGCGACGACAACGCGCCGAAGTGGAACTTCCACAAATACTTGGTCGACGGCAACGGCAAGCTGATCGCCGCATTCCCGAGCAAGGTGACGCCCGAAAGCGACGAAATCAAATCCGCCATCGCCAAAGCGAAGATGTAAGAACAAGAATTGTTTATGTTTGGTCGCCCTGGGACCTGATCACAGGGTTCAGAATTTTGCTGAACCATGGATTGCCCGGACGAGCCGGGCAATGACAGTGGTTATTTGTCGAACCATGCAACTCATACTCGGGCGTCATCGCCCGATTTATTCGGGCGATCCATGGTGCGACAACCTCGATGGCTGGGACGTGCCCCGCGTCCGAGCATGACAAAGGTGTGGTTACCCCTTCAACGCCTTGATGACTGCCGCGGGGTCGCGGGCGATGGCGAGCAACAGCGCGCGCGCCGGGCCGCGCGGTGCGCGGCGGCCTTGCTCCCAATTGCGCAAGGTGTGAACGCTGATGCCGCAGGCTTTGGCGAAGGCGGATTGAGATAATCCCGAGACTGCTCGGATCGCGGCGACGTCGATGGGGCGCACGCTTTTGCCGCCGCCTTTAAAGTAGCGCGCCAGCGGTTCGGATTTCTTTTTCGCGGTCATTTCCGCTTCCCGACGGCGGCTATCAAGCCGCCGACAACGGTTTCGAACATCGCGGTGGTCAGGACGCCGGTGTTCACGTTGTAGCGCGAGCAATGATAGCTGTCGGCCAACAGCAGTCCATTGGGAAGCTTGTGAAGCGCGCCATGTTTGAAGGCGTATTCGACCTTGCGCAGCTCGAGCGTCGAAAGCACCGCGTCGTGGGCGATACGCCCCAAGGCGAGCAGCGCTTTCAGGTTTTTCAGCGCGGCGATTTCATCGATCAGAAACGGCCGGCAGGTTTTTTGCTCGGCCGGGGTCGGCTTATTTTCGGGCGGTACGCAGCGCACGGCGTTGGTGATGCGGCATTTGTTCAAGGTTACGCCGTCATTGGGGTCGGCGCGGTAGGTACCGCGCGCCAATCCGTGTTTGATGAGCGTCGGATAAAGCAGATCGCCCGCGTAATCGCCGGTGAAGGGTCGGCCGGTGCGATTGGCTCCCTTTAAGCCGGGCGCGAGCCCGACCACCAGGATTTCCGCATCGCCGCCGCCGAATGCGGGAACGGCGCCATTGAAAAAATCGGGATAGGTGCGCGCGTTGCCGGCGCGAAATTCGACCAAACGAGGGCAGAGCGCACAGTTCGCAGGCGGGCCTTTCAATCCGCCGGCCATTGCGTCCGCCATCGCCCTAATCTTAATCGTTATCGCGGTCGGCGTTCGGCGCGCGCGAATCTTGCCGCTCGCTGCGCTCACCACGTTCCCCCTGATTGGGCAGGGGCGCACGGGCGATCATCGGTTGGAGTTCAACGAGATCGATAAAGTTGTCGGCTTGCCGGCGAAGTTCGTCGGCGATCATGGCCGGTTGGGTACGGATGGTCGAGACGACCGAGACGCGCACGCCCTTGCGCTGGGTGGCTTCGACCAAGCGGCGGAAGTCACCGTCGCCGGAAAACAACACGACGTGGTTGATGTGATCGGCCAAGCTCAACATGTCGATGGCGAGTTCGATGTCCATGTTGCCTTTGACGCGGCGGCGGCCTTGTGCGTCGGTGAATTCTTTCGCCGGTTTGGTCACCATGGTGTAGCCGTTGTAATCCAGCCAATCGACCAATGGACGCAGCGGTGAGTAGTCGGCTTCTTCCATCAACGCGGTGTAATAAAATGCGCGCAACAACCGGCCTTTGGAGGCAAACAAGTTGAGCAGCCGCTTATAATCGATGTCGAAATTGAGCGCGCGCGCCGTGCCGTACAGGTTGGCGCCGTCGATGAACATGGCAAGGCGTTCTTCAGGATAAAAAATCATTCGAGACCCCTATGTCGACGACTATTGATGCATATAACGATGACGAAACAGCGAAAGTGGCGTTGAATATGGCTGTGACGTTATGACTTCGGTATATCTTGGGGGTATGTAACTGGCAAGGCGCGGCCAAATCACAAACGCGCCAATACAGGTCGAACGTGCAGAGATGATCCTAATCGCGATTGGCGCGAACTTACCGGTTGGACATCAGTTGCCGCTCGCGACGTGCCGCGCAGCGCTCAAAGATTTATCGGACAAGGGCATCGAAATCGTTCGTGTGTCGTCTTGGTATGAATCACCGGCGTGGCCGCCGTCGGTTCAACCCAACTTCGTCAACGGGATTGCCGAAGTGAAGACAGCGCTGTCTCCCGAACGCTTGCTCCAGGTCTTGCACGGCATCGAAGCGGCATATGGACGCACGCGTGGCGCGAAGAACGCGGCGCGCACGTTGGACCTCGATCTAATTACGTACGACGACGTGATTCAAACCGGCCCGCCCGAACTGCCTCACCCCCGGATGGCGGATCGGGCTTTTGTGTTGGCGCCGTTGTGCGAGATCGCGCCCGATTGGGTTCACCCCGTGATTGGCGTGCCGGCGGCGGCCCTAATTGAAAAAATATTTGAAAATCAACCGATTAACCGGATATCGGAAAGCGGCTGATAACCGCATTCGGGGTTGTGGTCGTGCACGAAACCCCCTAAAAGAGCGCCTCTTTTGCCACACCGTGTGGATTTCGCCCCATTCGCGCGCCGGTCGGGTTGACCGCGCCGGACGAAATGCCCACCTTATCAATGAGCTGGACAGAGGACTGCCATGGCCCGCGTAACCGTCGAAGACTGTGTCGAGAAGATTCCCAACCGTTTCGAGTTGGTGATGATCGCCTCGCAGCGCTCGCGTGAAATCTCGGCCGGCGCCGAGCTGCGCGTTGAACGCGATAACGACAAAAATCCGGTCGTTTCGTTGCGCGAGATCGCCGACGACAAAGTCAGCCCGTCGGAACTTTACAACGGCTTGATCCAAAACCTGCAACGCCACGTCGAGGTCGATGAGCCGGAAGAAGACGGTTTTGACGCCATGGCCGCAAATCCGGAATTTGCGCAAATCGCCGGCCAAATGAACGAAGCCGCTGATGCGGCCGACGATGCCGGCAGCGATGACGGCGACAGCGACGGTGAGGGCGATACCGAGACGGAAGATGGCGGCGGCGAAAGCGCCGTTCAGACCGCCGAGCATCCCAGCGTCCAATACGAAGACGTGGACGACTCCCAGGGGTAACTCGTCATGGCGCGCCGCTTATGCAACTGACCGCGCGCCCAAACATTCGTGACGACCTTTATCTAGCCCGGCGCCGGGGCCAGGTTCGCGCATCCGCACAGCGTGGGGCCGCGCCATGATGCGCCAATTCGAATTGGTTGAGCGGGTCAAGGCCTACGATCCCACTGCGGACGAGGACCTGATCAACCGCGCTTACGTTTATGCGATGAAGATGCACGGGTCGCAAAAGCGCGCCTCAGGCGATCCCTATTTTTCGCATCCGATCGAAGTCGCGGGAATCCTCACCAACTACAAGCTCGATTCCGCATCGATCGTCACGGCGCTGCTCCACGACATCGTCGAGGATACGCTCGCCACGCTTGATGACGTGCGCAAGCTGTTCGGCGACGAGGTCGCGCGTCTGGTCGACGGCGTCACGAAACTCGCCAAGATTCATTTACAGAACATCGAAACCAAGCAAGCGGAGAATTTCCGCAAGTTCCTGCTGGCGATGTCGGAAGATATCCGCGTTCTGGTGGTTAAGCTTGCCGACCGTTTGCACAACATGCGGACGCTTCAGCATATCGCGGACCCCGCCAAGCGGCGCACCATCGCGCTTGAGACCATGGAGATTTACGCGCCCCTGGCCGAGCGTATCGGTATTCAGGAAATCAAGACCGAACTCGAGGACCTGGCGTTTTCACAACTGCATCCCGACGCGCGGGTTTCGATTCTCAACCGCCTCAAATATCTCGAACTGCATGGCGGCGACTTGGTCGGCAAGATTATGGACGAACTCGACCAGCTGATCCGCGGGGTGGGGCTGACCGGTTATATTTCGGGGCGTGAGAAAACACCCTATTCGATCTGGCGCAAAATGCAGATCAAAGAGGTCAGCTTCGAGCAACTCTCGGACATCATGGCGTTCCGAATCATCCTCGAAACAGTCGAGGATTGCTATCGCGTGTTGGGATTGATCCATACCCGCTATCCCATGGTGCCCGGGCGCTTCAAGGACTACATCTCGACGCCCAAGCGCAACGGTTACCGCTCGATTCATACCGCCGTAATCGGCCCGCAACGCCAACGTATCGAAATTCAGTTGCGCACTCATGCCATGCACGAAATCGCCGAGCTCGGGGTCGCGGCGCACTGGCAATACAAGCAAGGCCTCGGCGTGGTCGAAGGCAAGCAATACAACTGGCTGCGGGAACTGCTCGACATTCTCGAAAGTGCGCAATCGCCCCAGGAATTTCTGGAGCATACCAAGCTCGAGATGTTCCAGGACCAAGTGTTCTGCTTCTCGCCCAAGGGCGATCTGATCGCGTTGCCCCGCGGCGCCGGTCCGGTCGATTTTGCCTACGCCGTGCACTCGGAAGTGGGCGACACTTGCGTCGGCGCCAAGGTCAATGGCCGCATCGTGCCGCTGCGGACCCGGCTGCAAAACGGCGACCAAGTCGAGATCATGACCTCGAAGGCGCAGCGTCCGTCACCGGAATGGGAAGCGTTTGTCGTTACGGGCAAGGCGCGTGCGCACATCCGCCGTTGGATCCGCCAGGAAGCGCGGGCCGAGTTCAGCAAACTCGGTCAGGATATTGTCGAGAAGGCGTTCCAAAAAGAAGGCTACGAGCTAACCAAGAAAGCGCTCGCGCTGGCTCTTGAGAAATTCGCTTTGCCCAATCTGGACGATCTCTACGTCCGGGTCGGCGAAGGCCGCCTGTCGGGACGCCAGGTGTTCCTTGCAGTTTATCCGGGCGCGCGCACCGAAAAGGACGACAACATCGTTAATCTGTCTCAGGCGCGCGTGAAACAGGCGGGCGAGAATGCGGCGCTACCGGCAGTGCCGATCAAGGGGTTAACGCCGGGGCTCGCGGTTCACTTGTCCGAATGCTGCCATCCGTTACCGGGCGACCGTATCGTCGGTATCGCGCATCCCGGCAAAGGCATTGAAGTCCACACGATCGATTGCGAAAAGCTGGTCGATTTCTCGGAAGAACCGGACCGGTGGGTCGATCTGGCTTGGGATTTCGAGCGCAACACCGGAATGAGTCTGGGCCGGTTGAACCTGACCGTCGCCAACGAGCCCGGTGCTTTGGGCTCGTTGTCGACCGTGATCGCGCGCAATCACGGCAATATCAGCAATCTCAAATTCACCAAACGCTCGGCGGATTTTTTCGACATGATTGTCGATATCGAAGTGGCGGATGTCAAACACCTAGCCAACATCGTCGCTGCCTTGCGCGCGACGCCGTCGATCAACGCCGTCGACCGCGCGCGGGGATAAATAAAACAGGGCATTTATTCGGCGAGTTTTATTTCGCCCGTCATCACGGGCACGCACGTTCCACCGATGCTCGCTTTTACCACCGTTGAATTCGATTTACGTGCGGTGGCCGTCAACAAGCTGGGCCGCCCCATGGCCACGCCTTGCGCTATCGAAACCGACAGGTCCAGATTTGGCTCTGGACTGAAGTGAGCGAGCAACGCGCCAAGGGCGACATTGGCGCTGCCCGTGGCGGCGTCTTCGATCACGCCATGGAGGGGCGCGAACATGCGAGTTTGCAGATCGACACCGGCTTCCGTGACGCGGGTATAGAGGTGGATGCCGGTGTGTTGTTCGCGCGGAAAGCTTTGTTCGAAAACCGTCATGTTCGGACGGGCTTGCCACAGGGCATCCTTGGATGCGACTTCGGCAAAGATGAACGCCGCACCGCACGACGCCACGAGCGGTGGATGTAACCTCGAAATAATTGCGTCAGCAGGCAATGACGCGGCGGCGGCAACTAGGTCCGGGGCAACATAAGCACCGATCGCCAATTTCTGCGGGGCGTCCAGCCTCGCACCAACAACTGAACCGTCCTCGCGGATGATTTCCATCGGCACCAAGCCGGCATGTTCCTCGAACGTCAGATGTTGGCCCGATATCGGTACACCCAAACAGTTTCCGGCCTGGGCTAGGACGTAAGCCGTGCCGACGTTGGGATGACCGGCGAACGGCATTTCGGCGCGCGGTGTGAATATGCGTACGTTCGCGGTGTTGGCGGTGTTCTTGGGTGGTAATACGAAGGTCGTTTCGGCGAAATTGAACTCGTTTGCGATCGATTGCATGTGTGCCGGCGACAAGTGGCGCGCATCGGGGATGACGGCGAGCTGGTTGCCGCCGAATTGCCGGTCGGTGAAAACGTCAACGGTGACGTAACGACCCTTCATATCGTCTTGTGAAATCTACTGAGGCGCGCTTTCGCTCGATTCAAGTGCGTCCACCGCCGCAATGTCCGCCATCGGCACGCGCTTCGTCACCCGTAGTTCGCCGTCCATTTCGCCTTTCAGGAACGCCGTCATGTCGGCGGCAACCTTGTCCGGAATCTCGATATAGAGGTAATGGGCGACATCGGGATATTTGATCACTTTGCTTGGCGCGCTGGTCAGCCACAACGACATGACGTCGGCCTCTAAATGCATGACGGTTGGATTCTTGATCCCCCAACCGATTAGCGTCGGCATGGTCACCCGGCCCAGCATTTCCTGCGGGTCGCCGGTTTTAAAATTGCGCATGAAGGCTGCAGCGACGTCGCGGTGACCTTCGATCCGGTTCATATCGTAGACCATCTCGATCAGATCGTGCGGCGGCGCCATCGACGTGAAGTTGGTGGACAAACCTTCGGTCCAGTACGCCATCGATTCATGGCGCCTGTTAATCCACAATTGCAGATCGCTGACGCGTTGGCGATTGGGGTTGGTTGCGGCGGTGCGAGGCATGCCCGCCGAATTGATCAGGATAAGCCGCGTCACGCGATCGGGGTGCTCGGCAGCGTAACGAAACGCGACCGGCCCACCGGACGATGTACCGAATAGTGCAAACTTATCGATCCCCAAGTCTCGGGTCAGTTGATCGAGGACTTCCATATTGAGTTCGATCGAATAGCGGTTTTGCGGGTCCGGTCCCGAAAGGCCGGCATTTGGAAGATCGAAACGCACGACCCGGAAATTCTTGGCGAGGAGGGGCGCAATGGCGTCGAAGCTGCGCAGGCTCATATAACTCGCGTGCACGAGGACGAGCGCTTCGGCATCGCGCGGGCCTTGGTCCATGTAATGAATGCGCACACCATCGACTTCGGCGAATTTGGAATCCGGCGTGGTGTATTTGGCTTCAAGATCCGCGCGCGAAATGTCGAACGCGCCGATTTCCAGTAGTCCGGCATAAATCGCGGCGCCAATCACCAAGACGCCGACCAGCCCAAAAATCACTCGTGCCATGGTTTCCCCCTCCAGGTTCAGGAGTCCAAATTAAAGGTGGCGGGGTCCGCCTGTCACCCCGACGCAAGGGCCGGGACTACCATTATTTCACTTGCTTTCCCGCTCTGCGGGCAGCATTTGAGCGTCATGTTTCGCCGCCGAATGACCTTGCCGTTGTTGACCCGTGTCCTCCACTTCATGTGGCCGAGGACGGGGTGGGGAAGGGCGGTTGCCTATTACTGGCATCGTCTGCAACGAATTCCCGGAACACCGGCCAGTATCGCGGCGGGTTTTGCATGCGGGTTGGGGGTGTCGTTCACACCGTTTGTCGGGTTGCACACGATCCTCGCTTTTGGCGCGGCGTGGGCTCTGCGCGGCAGCTTGCTCTCGGCGTTTATCGGCACATTGCTGATCAATCCGTGGACCATGCCGCCGATCTGGATCAGCACCTATTACTTCGGCACGCTGCTGTTGCCGGGAACCGAATACGCGGCGGTCCCCATTTCGCAGTTTATCGCCATGTTCGGCACGATGACGCGCAGCCTGTTGCGGCTCGACTGGCCGCATTTCGCCGAAAACGTGTTGCCAATCTTCTGGCCGATGCTGGTTGGCGGCATTCCCATGGGTGTTGCGGCCGGTTTCGTGTCATACTTTCTGTTGGAACCGCCGTTACGTGTTCTACGCGCGCGGCGTGCTGCCAAGCGGGAGGAAGCGCGGTCGCGGCGCGCGGCCACAGTACTGCCACGAGCCGGGGCTGAAGATATTAAATGACGACCAAGCAGAACAATCAGCTGCCGCATCTCCGTCTGGGGGTGAACGTCGATCATGTCGCGACGGTCAGGAACGCGCGTGGCGGCATACACCCCGATCCCGTCCGCGCCGCTTTGCTGGCGGCCGATGCCGGCGCCGATGGCATCACGGCGCACCTGCGCGAAGATCGCCGGCATATCTCCGACGAGGATATCGAACGCCTTAGAACCCAGCTTCATGTCCCGCTCAATCTCGAAATGGCGGCGACACCCGAGATGCTCGAAATCGCCCTCAGGCATCGCCCCCATGCCGTGTGCCTCGTCCCCGAAAAACGCGAGGAACGCACCACCGAAGGCGGTTTGGATGTGGCCGGCCAGCACAATCAGTTGGCGCCATTCGTTCGCGAACTGTCCGGTGCGGGAATCCGTGTATCGATGTTTATCGAAGCCGAACCGCGGCAGATCGATGCATCCAAGTCGGTCGGCGCGCCGGTGGTGGAATTGCATACCGGCCGTTATTGCGAAACACCGGCGGGGGCCGGACGGGAAAAAGAACTCGAGCGCATCAAATCGGGCGCGGCGCATGCCGCGAAGATCGGCCTCGAATGCCATGCCGGACACGGCCTCGGCTACGACACGGTGGGCCCGGTTGCGGCGATCCCAGCTTTGGCGGAACTCAATATCGGCCATTTCCTGGTCGGCGAAGCGATTTTCACCGGCTTGGCACAGGCGATCACGCGCATGCGCGCCTTGATGGATGCCGCCCGCGCGGCGGCGTAGGGACAATGATTCTGGGCATCGGCAACGATTTGATCGATATCCGCCGTATCGAGCGCACATTGGCGCGTTTCGGCGACCGTTTCATCCAGCGCATCTATACCGACGCCGAACAGCGCAAGGCCGAGCGGCGCAAGGGGGCAGGAAGAGCGTACGCGGCGACCTATGCAAAGCGATATGCGGCCAAAGAGGCGGCCTCGAAGGCGCTCGGGACGGGATTTCGGGCCGGCGTGTATTGGCGGGACTTGAGTGTCGTAAATCTGCCATCCGGAAAGCCCACCGTCGTTATGACAGGTGGCGCGGCGGCGCGTTTGGCGCAGCTGACGCCACCAGGAATGGACGTGCGTGTCGAACTGACATTGACCGACGAGTACCCCATCGCCGAGGCGATGGTAATCATTACAGCGGTACCCAAAGGCGTTGACTAAAGCTTGTTCTCGTTGGGTTGTTCGACCGGCAAAAAATTGATATTATTGAGAAAATAGCAATTTCCCGATAGGGAACGGGCAAGCGCCCAGAAGACTTACGAATGGTAACAGCCTGTGGGGGGTGGTGTTGCCTGACGATGATCGCGTTCACTCGCGCTCTATAGATAAATCTGCATCAACGGAATGCGGTCCCGAACAGGATTTCGCATACCGCGCCTTCATTAGTTACAGCCATTCCGATTCCAAGTGGGCGCGGTGGTTACACAGCCAGCTTGAATCATACCGCTTGCCGCCAAGGCTTGTCGGTCAGGTCACATCCTCGGGAAAACTCGGCAAGCGCGTCGGTAAAATCTTTCGCGACCGCGACGAGTTGCCGGTCGCGGCCGATCTCAGCGGCAAGATCAACGAGGCTTTGCGCGAGACGCAATTCCTCATTGTGCTGTGCTCGCGGGCTTCCGCGCGATCGAAGTGGGTCAACCAGGAGATCATCAATTTCAAGCGCATGAAAGGCGCCGAGAGCATCGTCGCCGTGATTGTCGACGGTGAACCATTCGCATCGGCGACGCCCGGCCGCGAGAGCGAAGAATGCTTTCCGGAGGCGCTTCGGTTCCAGGTCGATAGCGGTGGAAATGTTACCACAGAAGGGGCGGAGCCCATCGCCGCCGATTTGCGCCCGGGCAAGGACTCGAAACGTCTCGTCAAGATGAAGGTCCTGGCCGGCTTGCTGGGCGTGAGCCTCGATGAATTGATTCGCCGCGACAACGCACGCCACCAAAAAAGATTGTTTTGGCTGTCCATAGCGTCCGTGACAGGTATGGCGGCGATGGCTGTGTTGAGTGTCTTCGCCATCACCGCGCGCAACGATGCGGAGCGCCAGAAGCATCAAGCGGAAGATTTGATAGAATTCATGATCGGCGACCTACGCGCCAAACTGGAACCTGTCGGGCGCCTCGATGTTTTGGATTCGGTCGGCGAAAAAGCACTGGCTTATTTCGCGACCCTCAAGCCGGGCGAATTGGACGCCGACACATTGGGGCGGCGAGCCCGTGCCCTTCATTTATTAGGAGAGATTTCCGACCTTCGCGGCGATGCCGACCAAGCACTCACCTATTTTACGGACGCAAATCTGTCGACGGAAGAGTTGCTGCGCCGCGCGCCGAACGACGCACAAAGGATTTTCGAACACGCCCAGAGCACGTTCTGGCTGGCCCAGGCGTCGCGGCGCAAAGGCGATTTTGTTGGTACGGAACGGTTGCTCCAAAACTATGAAGCGCTGGCAAATCAACTTGTCGATCTTAATCCGAACAGCGCGGCTTGGCGTTCGGAACTTGCCTATTCAAACGTCAATTTAGGCGTGTTCCTTTCCGAGCAGCGAAGATTTGACGAAGCGGTCCGAAAATTTTCGATTGCGACCTCCCTGTTGGAAAACACGGCGCGAAAAAGCGGCCCCAACAGTCAAGCGTGGTTGGATTACGCGACTTCATTAGCGTGGCTTGCCGACACTCAATTCGACAATCGGCAACTGAGCGAGGCTTTGAATACACGAAACAATGAGCTCGATATTTATGATCGCTTCTTGCGCCTGGACGAAAACAACGCCGTTATTCTCGAAAAGTCGGCGACGTGCTATCGGGCTCTTGGCGCCATCGCCCTTGACCAAGGCCTTATCGAGGATGCGCTGCGCTACCTCACGAATGCACGCGAAACCATCGCCGAGCTTGTCAGGATCGATCCGGAGAACATGGAGCGCTTGGCATTGCTCGGCAGGGCGAATCTCGAGATTGCCGATGCGAACCTGGTCGTGCGCGATGTGGAACAAGCGCGCATCAACGTGGCCAAAGGGGCCTCCATCGGCGAGAGATTGATGAAAGCGGACCCCGGCGCGGTCGAGTGGCGCGTCAAAGTCGTCATGCGCTCGGATCTGATGACCTCAATTGTCGAAAAAATCGAGAACAACACGCGCGGTGCGCTGGCGCGTATCGAAACGCTCGAACAGGAACTGAATTCGATACCGAGCGAGATTCTTGCGCGTTCGGACACGGTGCTTTTGAGGGCCCAACTTCTTGAAGCGCACGCCGATCTATTGAAATCGGCGGGGCAGCATGAAGCGGCGGCCGAATTACGTGAAGATGCGTTAAGAATTCTAGGTGCGCCGGCAAGGTTACCGGGCCGCGCGCAATTGACCGCGCTCGCGCTCTTGGTCGGACTCGATCGCGAAGGAGAGTCGCGAGCCCTTGCAAGCGGCCTTGTCAGAGCCGGGTATCGGCGACCGTTTCTCGCCGAATGGTGCAAAAGCGAATTGCGTTGCGACTGACTTTAACTCTGGAAATCGAAAGGCACGAAAAATGGCGGTACATCGAATTCAGATCTTGCTTGAAGCCTACTACAGGGCGCCTTTGAAAACGAAAATCGGCAAGGTAAAACTTGTATCTCGAAAAACGCGTAATATCGCTGCGACGGTCGAATCAAGTAAGGTGTCGATCGACGTACCCCACGGCCAAACGGATTTTATTGAATGGGAGCTTCCTGGCAAGGATTGGCGTTTTGTCAGCTTCAATTGCGAAAATCCGTTCCAGGACTGGGTATACGTCCATAACAAATCGAACAGATTGCGTATCAAGACGACCGCGCGCACTTCGTGGGTTTACAACTACACGATTTCGATCCGGCATACCTCGGGATTGACTGCCGAAGTCGATCCCATGTTTAGGAACACCGGCCCATTCGATCCGGGATTGAACGCGACCTTCAGAAAAATCGACGCCAAGGTTTACAAGGCGAGGCGTACGGTTCGGAAACGCAAGAAAGCCGGCAGTTCGAAATAACCGCTGCGTCAATAGTCGATCTCGCACATTTTTTCCGGAGGAGGGCACGTATGCGAGTTTTGATCTGCATCGTGTTCGCGTTGGCCGCGTTTACAACGTGGGATTCTCGATTTGTCGCGGCGCAAGAATTGTTCGCGGCGGAGCGGGCAAATCCCTTCCCCGATGATCGTGACCGGATGCGGGGCTGGCGCGTCAAGCAAGAACTGTTTGGCGCGTCCAGTCTCGGTTTCATTGACGTGCTTCCGCGAAACGTACCGCGCAAGGGAAGCATCGTGCTTCGCCTCAATGACGGCGATGTCGTGGTGAATGGCCGGGAATTCGATTCACGGTCTGGCCGCGACCGCGCATGGTCGGGCAATTTACCGGGTGATGTAGAGGGTAGCTTTTTTGTATCGATGCGTGGGCAAAATGTATTCGCCTTGCTCAGGCGGAACGGCGGGCTGATTTATATTTGCCCCGATGGGTTTGGCGGGCACCTCATTTTGCGCATCGACGACTGGCGCAAGTACGTCGATCACCGCTTGGAAAGCATTCAAGAGATATTGCGTAATTCGCGCACGCTTCGCGGCCCCAGAGTGCGATTCACCAGATCCTATTCGATCAAAGTTCACGTGGTTTACACGCCTGCGGTCGCGGCGGTCGAACCAGATATCGAGGGATACGTACAATCGCTCATTCAAGCGACCAACTTGTCTTTTTCGAATTCGGGTATCGGTGCGGGAATTTCCCAGGCCTCGGGGTCGCCTCGCATGACCCAATATCAAGAGGGAAGCGATCCCATGGACGCGATCGTAAAGTTGTACAGTCCAACTGACGGCTTCATGGATGAAGTTCTCACCGACCGCGACGATACGGCGGCGGATATCGTCATACTTCTGGCCAAGCGGCCGACAAATCAATGGTGCGGTCTCAGTATGAGGAGCCCGGCGACGAGCGATACCGCCTTTTCGATTGTAAACTATGCCTGCGGATTGACGAATTTGTCGTTCGCTCACGAAATCGGCCATCAGTTCGGCGCGGACCACGATATCGGTTGGTTTACAAATGGCGATACTGCGCCCTATCCGTTCGGCCACGGTTTCGTCGATGCGCAACGCCCCGCAAAATCGGTCATGGGCGTGTCATGCGAGAGTTGTCTGAGACTGGACCGTTGGTCGGTGCCGCCGGGTTTCGGGGTGAGCGGTGTTTCAGAGAACGTGAAAGTTATGAACATGAATGCGCCAACGATTGCCGGATTTCGGTAAGGAATTGTTGGCAGCTCAGGCGGCTTAGGCGGGTAATGAATGGTGCATGCGAGCCGCGACAGCGAGATTCAACTGGATCGAACCGATATTCTATCGGCCTACGATTCACTGATCGAGAACCTGGCCAAGCATCCGGACGAGTTGTCGTTGAAGCATCGTGCTGTGTTGATGCTGGCTCGTGCGGGAGCGACCGAGCACGCCGAGCGCGAATACGACCGGCTCGGCCTTCAAACGGT